>JABXIP010000358.1 GCA_013373005.1 Cytophagia bacterium
ACTTTGTTAGGGTCGAAAGAGGCCAGAAGAATGGCAGGGTAAAGGCCAGAAACCAGTAAGGTCAAAAGAATGATTCCGGCAAAGAATAAATAGATATTCGAGTCGCTCCAGTTCATCTCAAAGTCTAGCTGGAAGTAATTGGCCATGGCGGGTTTAAGGAAAAAGAAAAGAGCCAAAGAAAGGAGGGATGCCACTAACAGAATGGTCAGAGACTCGCCCAAAATCTGAAGTATAATTCTAGATTTTTCACCACCTAATACCTTTCTCAAAGCTACTTCTTTGGCACGTTTGAATGATTGGGCAATGGAGAGATTTACGTAGTTGAAACTAGCAATGAACAAAATAGCTAAAGCCACGATTCCTAAAATGTATATGTTGGTGATATTACCATGAGCAACCATATCATATTGCACATCCTTGTCGAAATAAATCTCTGTTAGAGGCTCTAAACGCATTCCCATTCTTGGCCCTATCGGGTTGTCATTTTCAAAGTGCTTTAGAATAAAATCTGGGAATTGAGTAGCCAAATAATCAGCTTCTGCCTGGGTGCCAATCTTCACGTAGGTGCTCATAAAGTTGCTCCACCAGTTGGTGAAGAATGAAGCTCCTTGAAGCACCTCCATATTGATGACCATATCGAATTCCAAATGACTTGATGCAGGTGCCTTTTCCATAATTCCGCTGACAATAAACTCACTGTCATTGTCTAGAATGAGGATTTTACCTAATGGATCCTGACTGCCGAAATACTTTGTTGCCAGTTTCTGACTGAGTACAATATTGTTTGGGTTTTTGAGGATGGTTTCAGGATCACCACTTTTCAATGGAAAGGAGAAGAAGGTAAAGAAGTTGGCGTCTGTAAAAAGGATTCGGTTCTCATAAAATTTCTGATCCTCAAAAGCTACTAAACCTCTTTCCAAAAAGGTTCTACACACTGATTGAATGTTGTTGGAATAGTCGTCTTTTAAGGCTGGTGCAAAAGGTGCTGAAGTAACACCAATGTCATAGCTTTCTTCATTCATGGAGCCAATTCTTAATACGCGGTAGATTTGGTCTTTATCGGTGTGAAATTGGTCTACACTAAGTTCTGACTTGATATAGAAGTAGAGAAAAACCACACAGAATAGGCCAACGGTAAAGCCGGCAATATTGATGGCTGTGCTGGCGCCTTGTTTGACCAAAGACTTGATGGCATGAAGGGGATTGAAGATAAACATGTTGCTTCTTTTTGAATGATAGAACCTTTTAAGTGTACTGGGTCTCAGGTATTGAATTACCTGAAGCCAGTATCTGAGCTTTTTGAATGGTCTCTTGGATTTAGATTGTTCCGCTAAAAACTCGAGCAGGTTTCCCTCAATCTCCTCTGCTAATTCTGACCTGCAGAGTCTATTGATGACACGTAATGAGAAAGGATATTTTGAGCGACTTTTCATGTTAAAAGTTCAGGGCATAATCGGGTACCTGGTTCCAAAGCATCTGTCGCTGTTCTTTGGCTTCTTTCAAGGTGCGTTTGCCGAGAGCTGTGAGATCGTAAATGCGTTTGCGTCTGCCACCTCTTTCTGCACTGGCTCCTGTCATTTCTGAACTTAGATAGTTCTTGTCTTCCAATCTTGATAGGGTTGAATGCAGGGCACCCATTGATATATTTCTTTGCACCTGATTATAGACTTCATCTTTAATTCGGTTTACATAAGCTTCTTCCTGAAGGATGAGCACCAGTAGCAAAACCAGTTCCTCAAATTCACCAAGGTTAGTTCCTTTCATTTGGTTTGTTTCTATTTTGTAGGATTAATGTACGGAAGCAATTTCAATTTGTTTCTATTATTCAGAACAAATTGATAAAAAAAGTCGGACTACGCGCCCGACTCTATTTCTTAATACTGGTGGAATGCGTCTGAAATGAACTTCAGAACTACCGGTAAAGACTCTCTCCAGTAGGTCCAGGTGTGGCCGCCCTGACGTACTCTGTATTCATGAGGAATTTGTTTTTTGCGCATGGCAATGTGTACCAGGCTATTGCCCTCATACAGAAAATCGTCATCGCCACAGTCAATAAACCATCTGACAGATCCAAGCTCTTTGGCATCACCATCTTCAATAAGGGATAGTGCGTTGTGTCTTTTAAAATAGGTCTCAATTTCTTCATCAGATGCCTGTAGGTTCATACGTTGAACCTGCTGCTTATACTGATCTAGCGATAAAGGCCCGATATAGGCACTTAGAGGAGCCGCGGAAGCGAATAGCTCCGGATGATGCATGGCATACATAAAGGTGCCCCCACCTCCCATAGAAAGACCTGAGATTGCTCTGAATCTCTTTTGTTTTTTGATTCGGTAATTGTCTTCAACAAATGGCATCAGTTCTTCAAAAAAGAAATCTTCATATCTCCAGTCGCTTTTTGGGATGTTGAAATAACCTCTTTGGCCAGTATTGGCATCGGGCATAACAATAATCATTGGAGTAGCCGTGCCATCTTTAATGGCCTGATCGGTGATGCGCAAGACCTCACCAAACTGCACCCAGCCGGTATGGTCGTCTCCAGCTCCATGAAGTAGATAAAGCACCGGATAGCTTCTTTCAGAAGTTTCATAGTCTGGTGGTAAATAGATAGCAAAGTTTCTATCCATTTTAAGGATTTCACTCTTGACAGTAAGGTTGTCGTAGACTTTTCCTGTTTGTGCCGAAAGGCTCCCCATAACCAGAGAGAGGAGAATTATAAAGCGCGTTTTCATAGATAAGGGTTTGATTGATTGGAATTTGGGGAAAAGAAAAATTAATCACAATAGGCTTGTTATGAACGGAAATGAAAAAGCCTGACTCATAAGAATCAGGCTTTTGGTTCTATTTTGAAGGTCACACTAAATGCTGTCTACCTCTGCTTCTCTATGGATTTTCTTTACCAATCCTTGTAAAACTTTACCCGGTCCGGATTCAATGAAGTGAGTGGCTCCATCAGCTACCATGGCCTGAACAGACTGTGTCCAACGAACTGGTGCAGTAAGTTGAATTTTAAGGTTTTCCTTAATCTCATCAATGTCGGTAGAAGCTTTAGCTGTAACGTTTTGATAGATAGGGCAGATACCTTTGCTAAATACGGTAGAGTCAATGGCTTTCTCTAACTCTTCACGAGCAGGCTCCATCAATGGTGAGTGGAAAGCACCACCTACAGGAAGTGGAAGAGCTCTTCTGGCTCCGGCTTCTTTCGCTGCTTCACAGGCTAGCTCAATGCCTTTATGTGTTCCTGAAATCACTAATTGACCAGGGCAGTTGTAATTAGCGGCAACAACCACTTCGTTTACAGACTCACAAATATTTTCAACCACATTGTCGTCAAGGCCAAGGATAGCGGCCATGGTAGATGGGTTGATTTCACAAGCTTTTTGCATAGCCATAGCTCTTTGAGCAACCAGTTTAAGGCCATCTTCGAAAGATAATACACCACTAGCCACTAGCGCAGAAAACTCACCAAGAGAGTGGCCAGCGACCATGTCTGGTTTGAAAGAGTCAGAGATTTTGGCTAGTACAACAGAGTGTAGGAATATGGCTGGCTGAGTTACCTTAGTCTGCTTTAGCTCCTCATCAGTTCCATTGAACATGATGTCGGTGATTCTGAATCCGAGGATGTCATTGGCAGATTCCAATAAGGTTTTGGCTTCGTTTGAAGACTCATATAGGTCTTTCGCCATGCCAGGAAATTGTGCTCCCTGTCCGGGGAAAACATATGCTTTCATATGAAATTTATTTTTTGCGGCTCAAAATTAAGGATAAATCCTTAGGCCTCCACGAAGCGGGCACGAAGTTCCGGGGTTGGCATTCTACAACTGTCCCTTTTTCCCCACCATTTGTACCTGTTTTTAGCAACGAGGTCATAGCCTGCATGACGAATAAACGGAGGTATAATGATGAAAACGTACAACAGAGGGTAGAGGCCAGTGAGCCTTTTAGCTATTCTTAAAGCAGCTGAACTTTTCTTAAATACTTTATCGCCTGAAAGTAAGACCAGACTATCAAAGTCTTCCTGATTATAGCCAAGTTCCTTCAGCTTCTTTTGACCGAATTCTGATTGAAGAGCAGCAAATTTAAAATGGCCTTTTGGGTCATGATCAATTATAAAGTTGACGGAGTTGTTGCATAGATTGCAAACCCCGTCAAAC
Source organism: Cytophagia bacterium (assembly GCA_013373005.1). Classification (GTDB taxonomy): domain Bacteria; phylum Bacteroidota; class Bacteroidia; order Cytophagales; family Cyclobacteriaceae; genus Roseivirga. The sequence continues at coordinate 4,155 of JABXIP010000358.1, forward strand.
AATAGAATGTCCTGATCTTTTATCTGATTAACCTTACCCAATTTTTAAACTCCTGTGTTTTTTTGGACTGATCCAATACATCAAAAGTAACAGTAGCGGTATAATAGTAAGTTCCGCTTGGAAGTAATATTCCATTAGAGTCTGTTCCATTCCAATCAATAAAGTAGTTGGTTTCGGAGGTGCCTTCAGTAGAATAACTGAATATCTCCTTACCACCCCATCGGTCGTACACCTGGAAGGTTACTGATTCTACAAACCTTGGACACTTACCGTTCGGTTGATCAAACGCCTGGAATGTATCATTGATGCCATCGTCATTTGGTGTAAATGTATTTGGCAATTCATAATAAGGACAATTGTCAAAGCAAATAGCGGAGCTCAATGGGCTTTCATTGTTGCTTCTGTCTACTGCAGATACTTTATAACAGCCTTTAATTGAAGCCAGTCCGGTATGTATGAACTGCGTTTGCTGGCTTGTTCCAACCAAAGTGTAGTCTGCTTCTGCTCCGGAAGGAGAGAAATAGATGTTGTATTTGGCAATGTCATTATCCGTGTCTTGAGCGGTCCAGTTGATTGTATTAGTGAAATTAGCAAAGCTGCATGGCTCAAATTGTAGCCTGTTACAATTGTCGCTATCTAATACTAATAGAGGTCCATCAGGCCCTTCAATCTCCTCGGTTCCTGTGTCAGGATCAATCTCAATTTCAGGCTGTTCTGGTGGAACTTCATCGTTGGGTTGCACACAAACAATTTGTGAATCGTTGATCAACGGTGAAGGTATTTTCGGATTTCCGTAACTACCTCTTGTAGTTACATAGTAACAGTATTCTCTGTCGTCAAATAGTTCGATACCATTGAAAGAACCATCATCATAATACTTCAAGCCGTCTGCAGTTACCATTACACTATCAATGAGCTCAAAGGTGCTAGTGTCATCTGCAGTGGCATCGGTTCTGTTCCTATAAATTAAATGGTAAGGGCTGCTTTGCACTTGCAATGACCAAGGAACATCAGCAGACCACGTGAGGTCAACAGCCTTAACTCTCCCCAGTGCTTCAAGTCGAACAGAAGAAGCGGTTGCTGAGCTGTCAATAAGGTTGTCTCCAGCATCATGGAATCTTACCTGATAGTTATACGGTAAATCCATAGTGTTTAAGCCAGTGTCTGTAAAAACCGTATCCATGGTATTGGTAAGAAGTGTTCTTCCACCAGTACCGTTCATGCCGATATACCTGATCAACTCATAAGTATATGGAGGAGGGAAGAGTGCCGGGTCAATTTCCAAAGGAGATGTCCATCGAACGAATATTTCACCATTGGTGTCATCCGTTGCGTTTACTGATACATTGGTTATGGCAGGTACATCCAAAGGAATGAGTACACAAACTTCTTGAGAAGCATAGCTGGTTCCACCAGAAGGCAGAGGGAACTCTGCTACAATTCTGTAACAATAATTTACTCCAGGTCTCAGGCCATCATCATCTATAAATGACGTCTGGCTTGCTGCTACATCATCAAGCAACTCATAACCGGAGTTGGATGGAATTCCAACATTACAGTGCTCAGGATCGAAAACGAAACTCTCCACCCTTCTGTAAACCTCAATGCGAGGATTAAGATTAGATGCTACATAATTATCCCAATTCAATTCAATGGATTGTCCTGTTAGAATGTTGGCGGCAAGTCCGGTTGGCGCAGGAGCCACTACCCTAACATTCCACCGTTGAAAATCGGTCAGGTTAGGAGCGTCAGGGTCATCGGGATCATCAGTCACCTTGAATTGAACCTCAAAAGGTCTTGCTTGTATATGAGAGAAATTGGTTTGCCAGCTAAATAGGTGATCAGATGGCTGAGGTCTGAACTCTCTTACCTCATCAAGTCCTGGTAGGTTAAAGAATTTGGCAGGAGAGGTGTTTACCTCAAATGGTCCACCAAAGGCTTCAACTAAAACAGGGTTGTTGTCAGGATCTGTGGCTCTGATAAAAGCCTCTAGTTTAGAACCCGCTTCAATACATGTATCATTAGGTACTTCTAATAAGGGGCGCTCATTATCGCAGTCTTCAACAATAATCTGCATGTCTCGGGTTACATAACCCAATAACTCATAGCGACCTGAGAATAATGAATATCTCCATTCTTCAATAATGAAGGCAATGTTGTATTCTCCCGCAAGCATTGGGGCATCCCATACCACATCACCAGTCAAAGGGTCAATTGAAAACTGTGCAGGGCCTCCTCCGCCTTCTCTTATGGTAGAAATGTTTGGGTCGTCAAGCGGAAGGTAAGGAACTACTTCTGTTCCCCTATCTTGAAGTGGAATTACAAGTTTATAGGCAAGGCTGTCACCGTCAGGATCATAAGCCCCCGGGTTATGAATGAATCTTGATCCAACACAGGCTCTATCAATTGGAGGGATGGTCAATTGAGGGGTTCCGTTTACGTCCAGTCCCGGGTCGATTCGGATAACCGTTTCAATGTGAAAAGGAATGTTTTCAGAGGAAGCCCCTCCTAAATTAATGATGTTAGCATTCCTGTTTTGTTCTGTATAGCTGATTACATAAACACCCGGACCATCAAAGGTATGTTCCCATTCAATAACTACTCTGGAGGTCTGATTACCTATTTGGGTTTCATCAAACTGTCCACTAACCGAAGCGGCTTCAAGCGCTGGCTTTCCCTCAATAATTCTTCCCTGGCCGAAGTTTAGGGTTCCGCCTTCACCAACGATAACACCAGATTCTGTATCTCTATAAATGACAAGTGTGAACCTATATCTCAAGCTTGATTGAGAAATTCTTACTGCAGTTAATTCTCCTGCACGTATGTGTGTCGCCCATGCCTCTACGGCAGCGAACATTGAAACAAGGGTGATGAGTATGAGTTTTCGCAGCATTTCTCCTATAAAATCCCTTTGGATTAAACGTTTACTTCAATTCAGTCTTATGACTTAACACAATAATATTTCAAACGGTTGTAATTGTGAGCCTTAAGATAACACTAAACTACTGACCTTCCAGCTTCCCAACTATTTTCACCCAGTTTTTAAACTCTTGAACCCTTTTTCGTTCATCCAAAACATCGAAAGTAACGGTGGCTGTATAATAATATACGCCATCGGGGAGAAGTACTCCGTTGGTTCCTCGTCCGTCCCAGTCAATAAAGAAGTTTGGTTCAGTTATGCCTTCAGTAGTATAGCTGAAAATCTCTTTTCCTCCCCAACGGTCGAATACTTTGAAGGAAACAGATTTTACAAATCGCGGACACTTACCGTTTGGTTGATCGAACGCTCTGAAGGTGTCATTCACGCCATCACCATTCGGGGTAAATGTATTAGGTAGTTCATAATATGGGCAGTTGTCGAAGCAAATGGATGCGCTCAATTCACTTTCATTTTGGCTTCGATCTACTGCGGAAACTTTATAACAGCCCTTTACGGAAGCTAAACCGGTATGCTGAAATGAAGTTTGTAGCGAAGTGCCAACTAATGAATAATCAGCTTCGGCCCCAGTGCTTGAAAAGTAGATGTTATAATAGGCTATGTCGCTATCATTTGGGTCGGAGGTCCAATTGATGGTATTTGTAAAGTCCGCATAGCCACAAGGCACCAAATCGAGTCTGCCACAACTTTCGCTGGTATACATATTCAGAGGGCCATCAGGTCCATCGATTACCTCTGGGTCATCATCGGGGTCAATGTATATTTCTGGTTTTTTCGGTGGAACCTGATCATTAGGTTGAACGCAGAGTTTCTGAGAATCATTAATTAGCGGTGATAGAATATTAGGATTATTGTAGCTGCCATAAGTGGAAATATAATAGCAATAGAAGCGGTCATCCAGAAGTTCGACACCATTAAAACTTCCATCATCATAGTAGGTGAGTCCATCAGTGGTCACCATCACACTGTCGATCAAAACGAAATTGTCTATATCATCTGCTGCCGGATCGGTTCTATTTCTAAAGATATAGTGATATGGGCTGTCTTGAACCCGAAGCGACCAAGGTACATTGGCCGACCAATCTAAATCTATGGCTTTAACTTCGCTTACTGCATTCAACCTGACTGAAGAAGCAGTAGCGGAACTATCGATCAGGTTATTGCCGGCATCATAAAACCTTACCTGATAATGATATGGGTTTTGGAAAGTGTTCAACCCAACATCAGTATAAACAGTGTCTTGTGTAGTAGTCAGCAAAGTTCTGTCTGCTGAACCAGTCATTCCTGTGTACCTGATAAGCTCATAAGTATAAGGCGGTGGAAATAGTGTTTGATCTATATCTAGAGGGGCAGCCCACCTGACATAAATTTCGCCATTGGTATCGCTGGTTTCCTGAACCGATACGTTGGTAATGGCAGGTACATCAAGCGGAATTAGAACGCAAAATTCAGTAGATGCATAACTGGTTCCTCCCTCCGGTGCTGGGAATTTGGCTACTATGCGATAGCAGTAATTTACCCCAGGTCTTAAATCATTACTATCCGTATAAGTAGTTTCATTGACTGATACTTCATCGATCTTCTCGTAACCCGAGTTGGCCGGAATGCCCAAGTTGCAATCTTTAGGTTCAAAGTCATAGCTGCCCGTTCGTCTATAGATCTCTATAGTTGGGTTAAGGTCTGCGGCTACATAGTTATCCCAATTGAGACCAATCGACTGACCTGTTAAGATACTTGCTGAAAGACCGGTTGGTGCAGGAGCGACAACTCTAATGTTCCATGTTTTAAAGTCAGTGAGCCTTGGTGCATCGGGGTCATTTGGCTCATCAGTAATTTTGAATAATACGCTATATGGGCGCTCTCTTATATGAGTGAAATTGGTTTGCCAACTAAGTAAATGTTCCGAAGGTTGAGGTCTATACTCTCGATCCTCGCTCATTTCAGGAAGGTTGAAAAGTTGAGCAGGGGAGTTGTTAACAACCATTGGGCCACCAAAAGCTTCAACCAAAACATTGTTGTTATCAGGGTCTAGACCTAATATTTGAGATTCTAAAAGGCTTCCCGCTACAATACAGGTATCGGCTGGTATTTCTAATTGAGGCCTTTCATTATCGCAGTCCTCTACCAGAACCTGCATGTCTCGGGTAACATAACCCAATAGCTCATATTTCTGAGTTAATGTTGAATACCTCCACTCTTCTATAATAAAAGCCAGGTTGTATTCTCCGGCAAATTCTGGTGCGTCCCAAACAAGATCACCGGTTATTGGATCTATAGTGAATTGTGTAGGACCTGTTGCATTCTCTCGTATTGTGGAGATATCAGGGTCATCTAAAGATCGATAGGTTATGGCTTCTGTGCCTCTGTCTTGAAGGGGAACTACAATTTTGTATGCAAGACTATCCCCATCAGGATCATAAGCACCCGCATTGTGAATGAATCTTGCTCCCACACAGGCTCTGTCAATGGGTGGATTTGTCAACTGAGGAGTTCCGTTTACACCCAATCCTGGGTCAATTCTTATGATTGTCTCAACATGAAAGGGAATTGTATCAGAGGCTCCGCCTCCAAGGTTGATGATATTGGCATTGCGATTATTCTCGGTGTAGCTTACCACATAAACCCCAGGACCATCGAATGTGTGCTCCCATTCTATAACAACCCTTTCTGTCTGATTGCCAACATTGGTGATTTGGAAATCTCCAGACACAGAGTTCTCTAAAAGCTGGGCTCTTCCATTTAGAATTCTTTGCTGGCCAAAATTCATTATTCCCCCATCACCAACCCTTACAGATGATTCTGTATCTCTATATATGATCAGTGTAAAGCGATATCTTAAACTTGATTGTGAGATTCTGACTGCTGTAAGCTCTCCAGCTCTTATGTGTGTGGCTTTAGCTTCAATACTAATGAATAAGATTAGGAGGGTGAGTATTGTGAGTTTCTTAAGCATAGTAGTGTCAACTTATTCCTTAAAACGCAGCTATTCAGAAAAGTTATATTGTATAAACAAGTTTCTGTGTTCTCATATAACACCTTTGAGCCTGAATGGCCTACTCTGTCGGTTTTAATTCATTTATAATTAATGCTCACGAAAATTTTCTAGTGAAAATCTGGTAACAAATGATGGATACAAGAGGTTAAGCGTCAGAAACCTTATTTAGAATTGTTCCAAGCTAATTTGCTTTTGTTTGCTAACGTTTGAACAGTAATTTTGATTCCGAATTTTAACTATTGACATTAAATGAGTTGGGTAAAAAATACCTTCAGCAGTTCAATAGGAAGAAAGTTTGCCATGGCACTTTCGGCACTCTTCCTAATGTTCTTTCTCTTGCAGCACTTTGCCATCAACATTACCTCAGTTTTTAGCGCAGAAGTTTTCAACGATCTTTCTCACTTTATGGGTACAAACCCTGTGGTACAGTTCGCGCTTCAGCCAATTCTGATTATTGCGGTGGTTTATCACTTTGTTATGGGCTTTGTTTTGGAAGCAAAAAACAAAGGTGCCAGAGAAGTAAAATATGCCATGAACAAAGGTCAGGCTAACTCTACCTGGTTCTCTAGAAACATGATTTACTCAGGTTTGGTAGTATTGGCTTTCCTAGCCTTACACTTCTATGATTTCTGGATTCCTGAAATCAGCACCAAGTATATCGATGGAGACATGTCTGGCTTGATGGCCAATGGTGACTTCAGGTATTATGAGGAAATGGTAGAGAAATTCCACGATCCATTGAGAACGGGATTCTATGTGTTGGCATTTGTGCTTTTAGCAATGCATTTGCTTCATGGATTCCAGTCGGCTTTCCAATCTATTGGAGCCAGACATCCTAAATACACTCCGGGTATCAAAAAACTTGGAAACATCTTCGCGATTGCGATTCCTGCGGGATTCATCTTTATCGCTCTTTTTCATCATTTAACTTCACACTAAGTAAGGAAGATGACAAAACTAGATTCAAAAATTCCAGAAGGTCCAATAGCAGATAAGTGGACCAACTATAAAAACCATATTAAGCTGGTTAACCCTGCCAACAAGCGTTCAATCGATGTGATCGTTGTGGGTACCGGCCTTGCAGGAGGCTCAGCTTCAGCAACCTTGGCTGAGTTAGGCTACAATGTAAAAGCCTTCTGTTATCAAGATTCACCAAGAAGAGCGCACTCTATTGCTGCTCAGGGTGGTATCAACGCTGCAAAGAATTATCAGGGTGATGGCGACTCTACTTACAGACTTTTCTATGACACTGTAAAAGGTGGTGACTATCGCTCAAGAGAAGCTAACGTTTACCGTTTGGCTGAGGTATCTGCCAACATTATAGATCAGTGTGTGGCGCAAGGTGTCCCTTTCGCACGTGACTATGGTGGATTACTAGATAACCGATCTTTTGGTGGTGTTCAGGTTTCAAGAACTTTCTACGCCAAAGGTCAGACCGGTCAGCAATTGTTGTTGGGTTGTTACTCAGCCATGTCTCGTCAGATTGGTAAGGGTAAGATCAAGATGTACAATCGTCATGAGATGCTGGATATTGTGATTGTCAACGGTAAGGCCCGTGGAATCATAGCCAGAAATCTTGTTACTGGAGAAATTGAAAGACATTCAGCTCATGCCGTGGTGATTGCATCGGGAGGTTACGGAAACGTATTCTTCCTTTCTACCAACGCTATGGGATCTAATGTATCAGCAGGATGGAAGGTTCACAAGAAAGGTGCTTTCTTCGCCAACCCTTGTTATACACAAATTCACCCGACTTGTATTCCGGTACATGGGGATCAGCAGTCTAAACTGACTTTGATGTCTGAGTCATTGAGAAATGACGGTAGAATTTGGGTGCCGAAAAAGAAAGAAGATGCTGAAGCGATTAGAGCGGGTAAACTAAAGCCGACTCAAATTGCCGAAGAAGATAGAGACTATTACCTGGAAAGAAGATATCCATCGTTCGGTAACCTTGTGCCAAGAGATGTGGCATCGAGAGCAGCCAAAGAAAGATGTGATGCCGGATTTGGTGTAGGTACAAACGAAAGCGGTGAAGCCGTTTACCTGGATTTCTCTTCAGCCATTATGCGTTATGGCCGTGAGCAAGTGAATATTCAAAATATTCATAATGCTTCTGAAGATAAGGTTAGGGAGCTTGGAGAGAAAGTGGTAGAGAACAAATACGGTAACCTCTTCCAGATGTATGAGAAGATCACTGCAGATAATCCATACAAGACTCCAATGAAGATTTATCCTGCGGTACACTATACTATGGGGGGTGTTTGGGTTGATTATAACCTGATGACAACCATTCCTGGCTGTTATGCTATTGGTGAAGCAAACTTCTCAGATCACGGAGCTAACCGTTTGGGTGCTTCTGCTCTGATGCAAGGTTTGGCCGATGGTTATTTCGTATTGCCTTACACCATTGGCGATTACTTAGCAGACGATATTAGGACTGGAAAAATCCCTACGGATTCTCCAGAGTTCGATGAAGCCGAGAAGGCTGTTCAAGACAGAATCGATTTCTTTATGAATAATAAAGGAACCAAGTCGGTCGACCACTTCCACAAGCGCTTAGGAAAAGTAATGTGGAACAAAGTAGGAATGGCCAGAAATGAAAAAGGCTTGAAAGAAGCTATTGACGAAATCAAACAGATTCGTGAAGAGTTCTGGAAAGATGTGAAAGTACCTGGTTCGGCAGAAGGTATTAACCAAGAGCTTGAAAAGGCTGGTAGAGTAGCAGATTTCCTTGAATTGGGCGAACTGTTTGCTCGCGATGCCTTGTTGAGAGAAGAGTCTTGTGGAGGTCACTATCGTGAAGAGCACAGCACCGAGGATGGAGAAGCTATGCGTGACGATGCCAACTTTACCTATGTATCAGCATGGGAATACAAAGGTGAGCCATCTGATGCAGTAGTTCACAAGGAGCCATTGGTTTATGAGAACATTGAACTCAAGACCCGTTCCTACAAATAATTGATTTAAGAAATTAGATATTCAAAATATGTCAGCTCATAAAGGATTAAACCTTACGCTAAAAGTTTGGAGACAGCAAAGTCAAAAGGAAAAAGGCCAAATGGAGACTTATCAGGTTTCTGATATTTCACCAGATAGCTCATTCCTTGAGATGATGGATATATTAAACGAGCAGTTGATTGAAGAGGGCAAAGAACCTGTAGCATTCGATCACGACTGTCGCGAAGGAATCTGCGGAATGTGCTCTATGTACATCAACGGAGAAGCCCATGGACCAGGAAGGGGGATTACTACTTGCCAGCTTCACATGCGTGAGTTCAACAATGGTGATACCATTTACATTGAGCCTTGGAGAGCCAAGGCTTTCCCGGTAATCAAAGACTTAATGGTAGACAGAAGCGCCTTCGATAGAATTATGGCTGCGGGTGGTTTCGTAAGTGTAAACACTTCAGGAAATACTCAGGATGCTAATGCTATTCCAATCGAAAAGCATAAGGCAGATCAGGCCTTTGATGCTGCAACCTGTATTGGTTGTGGGGCTTGTGTAGCCTCATGTAAAAATGCTTCAGCCATGTTGTTTGTTTCTGCAAAGGTTTCTCAATTTGCCTTGCTGCCTCAAGGTCAGGTAGAAGCTAAAGAACGTGTTCAAAACATGGTGAAAGTAATGGACGAAGAAGGCTTCGGAAATTGCTCAAACACTGGTGCTTGCGAAGTAGAGTGTCCAAAAGGCATCTCACTGGATAATATTGCCAGAATGAACAGAGAGTATCTGAGTGCGAGTATAAAAGGGGAGTAATCTCTTAAAAAAATCAAGACTCAAATTCCAAATCACAAAATTTGGAATGAATAAAAAATAAAAACCTCCTTCTGATTTCAGAAGGAGGTTTTTTGTTTATCCGCTACACTCACTTATCCACTGCTGTAACTGGTGCTTGCCTCTTGATAGTATCTATCTTCCAAAATACATGTGGTGCATTATTCTGGAAAGCTAATATTGTGGAGCTGGTTAATAAGATAAGTCCGCACTGCAAGTGCGAACTAGTTGAAATCCTTAAACTTCACCCACATTAGAACTGGGTTTTCGTTTGAATCCACTTCTTCCAAAGTTGTTCCAATTCGATATTTAACTTGGTCTTGCTCTAATTTCTCAATGATTTCGACAGCATCGTAAGATGCTATGGAGACCAGTAGTCTGTCACCCTCCCATTTAAGAGGTGAAAAAGTGTAGGGCTCATTTTCTGTTTTGGAAATATTCAAAGCAATCTGAGCACCTGTTTCTCGGTCGACTACACTCAAAAGCTGACGGGCAAAACCAAGATTAGATGAAAGGTATAAATACCTGTGACCTACTAAATGACCCATAAGATCCCATACCTTTTCTGATGAACCAATCAAGCCCATCGCCTTGCCAGGATCACTCAATACTGTCAGGTCTTTCCAAAGCCAGTTCTCGCCATAGTCTAGTTTTATTAGGGGCCTCGCTTTATCTTCTTCTATGATGAAAATAGTATCATTCATTACCGTTCTGTAAACTGCTCCCTCTTTGTATTTTTCGAAAGTATTGAAAGTTAATTTCATGAAATCTTGTCTTGCAAAATGGGGAAGGGCAGTGCTCTTCATTTTAAAACTCTCATCCAGAAATACTAGCCTGTCATCTAGATCATCTGTATCTAGATTTGCCACATAACCATTCTTTAGAGGAAATATATTGGTATAAGGGTATTCCGTATTGAAGGACGCTATAAAGTTGCCTTCGCGGTCATATTTTAAGACCCTTTGTCTTGAGCTATAAACTACAATGTATTCCTCTTCTTGCCATAAATCCCTTATGCCCAGATATTTTTCGGGACCATCACCAGTATGATTAAATGTTCCCTCAAATTTGCCTTCTTTGTTATAAATGAAATCACTCGGCTGATTTGAGTCAACGATTATGAAGCGTTCTGGCGATTCGCTTAACTTGTCAATGGTGTTGATGAAACCTTGGTTCCCTTCTTCAAGCTGCATTATTTCTACGGCTTCAATAGCTGAAACTAGTCTTACCTCTTCTGCCTCAACATTGATGAAAATTGATTTGAAATCGTCAGAAGAGATCTTTGTTTCTTTTGAAGATTGACTGTCGGAGCCTCCTGAGCAGGAGTTGAGCAGGATCATTATGATGAATATAGATATTGTGTTTTTCATTGTTTTAGATTTAAAGTGATGACTTTATTGTGTTGATACTGAGTACAAGTGATTAAAAATCAAATCACTCGTGTTTTGAATACATCAAAGAGCTGATATGCTTTTAATGGGGCACTTTGTTGGCTTTGGTGCTCAACGCAAAGTAGATAAGCAGCGACAAAGCGTAAATCATCAACCCGTAGACAGACGAAATAAATGTGATTTTCAATCCTTCGGCCAATACGCTAGGGGATACATCCCCCGCCATTTCAATGGCTTGAAATGCACCCATCAGATCTATGGCACTAGCCAATAGCCCAATGATTAAGGCAAACAACCCAACTTCTTTGATAAGGCGTATTCTCCGAAATGACCTCTCATTGGCCTGACTAGCTAAAACAGTTTTAGTACAAATGACGGACAATATTATCATGACCACGGCAGCGATGGTTTGAATACCCATAAACAACTTACTTCCTAAAAAGAATAGCTCTAGCATAACTTAGATTTTTAATGGTTAAAACTTGTTTTCAAAGCTATTCAGGAAGCTTTGCAATGTGTAAGTCATATCCATTAGTATACCTGTCGTTAGTCGATAATTGGCTTAAAATAGTAAGAAGAGGGCAGAATTATTTATCGTTTTACTTAATCTTGGATAATGATCAAGCATTATAGACAAGTCATATTTTGGGTGGTTGTGTTCCTATTCTTAAACCTGTTGTTTGGTTTAAAATGGAGTAGTTACCTCGATTCCTTTTACTTCACTTGTATGCTATTGCCAGTGGCTATTGCTACTTCATACTTCTTCAACCTCTTTCTTGTACCAAGGTATCTACAAACCAAAAAGCACTTTTGGTTTATCTTATATACTTTTTATACGGTCATAGCCTCTGTCTTTTTATCTGGCCTTATCGCGATGGTCTCATTTGTGTTTTTAACCGACTTCAATTGGAACAGAATGAGCCCGGTGGCTGGAGATATATTGCAGTTGGGAGTTATTATCTATTTCATTGCAATTTTATTCTCTTTTATTCGAGTGTATCGATCAAGTCTAGAAAGTGACACCAAGATTGCTGCCCTAGAAGAAGCTAAGCAGAGGAACCTCCTACAGACCATTACGGTGAGGTCAAATCGCGAGGCAGTTTCTATTTTGGTTGATGACATTCTTTATGTGGAAAGCCTTGCAGACTATGTGAAAATCACCACCGCCACCGGGGTTGTAATTACTAAGGAAAAAATCAGTGGATTAGAGAAAGTACTTCCTGAATGGTTTGTCAGAACTCATCGCTCCTATTTGGTCAATAAAAACAAAATAGAAGCCTTTGGATACGATTATGTCAAAATTCAAGATCAACAACTCCCCGTGGGCAGAAAGTATAAAAAGGAGGCCTTGGAAAGAATAGGTTGAAACCCGATGGTTTTCTTATTCTATCTTGCCCAAACCGAATACCCTAAAATCTAATCTATCTTCATTCTCTTGCTCTTTGGTTTCAAAATGGATACCGACAGAACTTACAAAAACTGATCTGCTTTGGGTTGATAGTGGAATGTCAATTTCTTCCTCAGGTAAATCGAAAGTGGTCAGTTGACCTGAAGACTTATCAAATACTACCAAACTGGCTTTGGCAACTTCGGGTATTTCATAATCCAATGTTTCTACCTTTTTTCCTTTAGTGGCTTCGATCAGAATCCGGTAAATTAGATTTCCGTCAGGACTTACGAATACATCTGAATAATGAGGAGGCTGATTGACTTCTCTTACACTTTGTACACCATCTTTTAGTTGCTGAATCTGGCTCAAAAGAAGGAATGATCTATAGTCAGTGGGTTTTACGGCTTCATTTCCAACGTAGTACTTTTCAACTAACTCAAAATCTTTGAAAACATAAACGCTATCAGATATGGGGGATGCTGCATAAAGGAATTCTTCAAGCTTATAAAAGGATGGGTGGAAAGACACGACCCATGGGTTCTTTGACAACTCCATTTCAATGATCTTTTTGTAATCCGGAACAAATGCGGAAAGCTTGAGGAGCTTTTTAGTTTTTGAATCACTCGATATATCAATACTTCCAAAAGTATATTCAGAGACTTCAGGCTCATCGTTAACTGAAGAACGCTGTACTCCAAATAGAGTATTGCCTTCAACAAAAGATGCATTGCTAAAACTTATAGGACAACAATCAGGATCCATGGTGTTTTCTTTAGGAGGAAGGCCAAACTTTTTCAGAACTTCTCCTTTATCATCCACCAGGTAGTATCCAAAGCCACCACTATCTACAAAAATGGAGTCTTTGGAGTGGAAAAAGATACCAATGTTGAAGAAAAGGTTTACCGCATTTGGGCCATCTTTTTCAAGCTTAATAATTCTGCTTGGTTCACCTGTTTCATAATCAAACTCGTAAATCCTTGACAAAGGTCTGTTGGCGAATGAGAGG
>JABXIP010000042.1 GCA_013373005.1 Cytophagia bacterium
ACATGATAATCCTTCATATCGAAATGACTTCCCAAATCATCTTCAGGTATTCCAGATTCATAGTCGTGTGAGGGATATAGATAGATTTTCCCTTCGAACACATGAGCTGATGGGTCTGCCGTGAATTGTTCAGTGATGATGGGATTAAGTTGCTCCTGGTTAATGTCCGAGACTGAAGACTCACTGTTTTTTGTAGAATCATTTCCACATGAAAGTAGGAAGCCAAGAATCATAATTGGAGCTAGAAATATTCTTTTCATGGAAGTAATATTTGAGATATGAGTGAAGATAAATTTAACAAACCATTCTTAAAATGCAGTCTGTGTTTGAAAACTTAGCTTACAACTTTTGACAGAGGCTTAATTTATTGTGTCATGAAGAGGCAATGGATTTACTTAATTATATTTGATTTTGCACCTATAGAAAAAAATAATACTTAAACATGTACTGGATAGGATACGACATAGGTAGTTCCTCAATAAAGGCAGCCTTAATTCATGCCGATTCTGGCAAGGTTAAGAAAGCAGTTCAATACCCTGATAAGGAAATGAACATCGACTCACCTCAGGCAGGATGGGCAGAGCAAGAACCAGCTACATGGTGGAGTAATGTTTGCCACGTTACCGAAAAGTTACTCACTGAATCAGCGGTTAGTTCGGATCTAATTAAGGGCATAGGAATTTCATATCAGATGCATGGCCTCGTGCTAGTAGATAAGGATATGGAAGTACTGAGACCTTCTATCATCTGGTGTGATAGTAGAGCTGTAGGTGTGGGAGAAGAGCTCTTCAAAAAGACTGGAGAAGATCAATGTATTCAGAGATTGCTCAATTCTCCGGGCAATTTCACCCTTTCAAAGCTGAAATGGGTGAGAGACAATCAGCCTGAGCTTTTTGAAAAGGTGTACAAGTTTATGCTGCCTGGAGATTATATAGCCTTGAAACTGACTGGTGTTTGTTCCACTACAATTTCCGGCTTGAGCGAAGGAATTATGTGGGACTTTAGCGAAGACAAACCAGCGAATTGGTTATTCGATGCAGCTGATATTAGTACTGATTTAATCCCCGATGTATTTCCAACTTTTTCTGATCAGGGAAAGGTAAATGCTCAAGGCGCCAGAGAAACGGGCTTGCCTGAAGGTATTCCGGTTATGTATAGAGCTGGAGATCAGCCAAATAATGCAGTAGCCCTGAATGTTCTGAAGCCTGGTGAAATTGCGGCCACTGGAGGAACTTCTGGAGTTGTTTATGCCATCTCCGATGATGCCAGTACAAAGGAAGGGCAGAGAATCAATTGCTTCGCTCATGTTAACCACTCGGCTGAACAAACCAGAATTGGTAAGATGCTTTGTATTAATGGTACTGGTATTCAATATAGCTGGATGCGTGCGCAAGTGGCCAAAGATTTATCTTATGCACAGCTGAACGAAATGGCTGATTTGGTTAAAATTGGGTCTAATGGACTTAGAGTTTTGCCTTTTGGTAACGGAGCTGAGCGCATGCTTTATAATCAGAACCGAGGGGCTAGAATTCTAAACTTGAGTTTCAATAGACATCGTACTGAGCACCTGCTCAGGGCTTCTTTGGAAGGTATAGCCTTTGCTTTTGTATATGGTTTGGAAATTCTGAGGGCTGATGGTGTAGATCTTTCAACTATTAAGGCGGGTAACGACAACCTCTTTCAGGCACAATTATTCAGCAATACTATTGCCTCCCTTTCTGGCTCTTCAATCAAGATTGTAGAAACTACTGGGGCAGTTGGAGCGGCAAGAGCTGCAGCCACTGCTTTCGGAGATTTTGGATCTTTAGATGAGGCATCAGCATCCGATGGGGTAATTGGTGTATGCGAGCCTCTTAGCAATAATCAGGAGTATGTAGATGCATACGAACTTTGGAAAAACGACTTAAACGAATATATCATTTAAACCTATTGACATGACTTTGATCGGAAACGCGGAATATTTCAAAGGAATTGGAAAAATTCAGTTTGAAGGAAAGGAATCAGACAATCCTTTGGCCTTCAAATATTATGACGAAAATAGGGTAGTGGCCGGAAAAACCATGAAGGAACACTTCAGGTTTGCCATTGCCTACTGGCATACATTTACCGGAGTTGGAGGAGATCCATTTGGAGCCCCAACCCAGCAATTTCCATGGCTGACTAATTCAGATCCGTTGCAGCAAGCCAAAGATAAAATGGATGCTGCCTTTGAATTCATTACCAAAATTGGAGCTCCATACTACTGCTTTCACGATTTCGATTTGATCGCGGAGGGCTCAAATTTGGCGGAATCTACCAAGCGATTGGAATTGATTACTGACTATGCCCTTGAAAAGCAGACAGCTTCAGGAGTAAAATTACTTTGGGGTACAGCCAACTGCTTTGGCAATCCCAGATATATGAATGGCGCAGCTACTAACCCAGATTTTGATGTGGTGGCCATGGCCGGTGCTCAGGTTAAAAATGCTCTTGATGCGACCATCAAGTTAGGCGGAGAGAACTATGTGTTCTGGGGAGGAAGAGAAGGCTATATGTCGCTTCTTAATACGGATATGGGTAGAGAGCAAGACCACATGGCTCGATTCCTTCACATGGCCAAAGACTATGCAAGAAAGCAAGGTTTTAAAGGTACTTTCTTCATTGAACCAAAACCAATGGAGCCTTCCAAACATCAGTATGATTTCGATTCAGCTACTGTTTTAGGCTTCCTGTCTAAATATGATTTGCTCGATGACTTCAAACTTAATATTGAAGTAAACCATGCTACTTTGGCTCAGCATACTTTTGAACACGAATTGCAGGTTGCTGCAGATAATGGTCTATTAGGAAGTATTGATGCCAACCGAGGCGACTACCAAAATGGTTGGGA
>JABXIP010000141.1 GCA_013373005.1 Cytophagia bacterium
ATTAAAGAGGAAGAGGATAACTAATCTGAAATCTCAAATTCCAAAAAGCAAATCCCAAATTGTGATGTCGACATTCTTAATCTGAAAGTCTCAAGACTCAATACCCAATACTTGTGACTACTCTGTCTTACGCTTTTTCTTCTTAGCAGCAGGGAAGAGGATGTTATTAAGGATTAGCCTGTACCCTGGAGAATTAGGGTATAGGTTCAAATCTGTTGGTTCTTCACCCACTCTGTGTTGATAATCTTCCGGGTCGTGACCACCATAAAAAGTCCAGAAGCCCTTCCCGTAAATTCCATGGATGTATTTGTCTTCATTGGCTGCTGTCGTTTCACCCATGACTACAACATCCGGTTTCACTACACGCTTCTTGAAAGAAGTAGTTTGTCCGTAAAAGCCTTTGATCAACTGTGTGTGATTTTGTGTGAGCATGGTGGGTACTGGGTCCCATTTAGCCGAGAACTGGAATAGCTTGAAGTAATCGTTTCCTTCATTCAATGATCGTTGTCTTCTCGACTCGGTGTTGTCTATATCTGAAAACTCATATTCCATCGGATCCATTCTTAATTTGAAGTTTTCGAAGGCCAGCGTATTAGTAAAATCGAACTTAGATTCGGCTCCCGGTTCGGCAGGGTCGCCATCATACATGGCTTCAATAAAGTCTACCCCGTTTGCTGCCAGAGCAATATCGAAAGAGTCGGTTGCTGAGCACATGGCAAAAAGGAATCCCCCTCCGGCAACAAAGCTTTGGATTTTCTTAACGATAGCCAGCTTCAACTGAGACACCTTGGCAAAGCCATGCTTCTTGGCAGAAGCCTCGTAGTCCTTTTGCTGTTGAATATACCAGCTGTAGTTTCTAAAACTTTGATAAAATTTTCCGTATTGACCTGTAAAATCTTCGTGGTGCAGATGGAGCCAGTCGTAGGTAGTGAGCTCATCGTTCATGAGTTCATCATCATAAACAATATCGTAAGGAATCTCAGCATAAGTGAGGGCCAGAGTAACGGCATCATCCCAAGGCATTTTGCTCTTAGGTGTATATACGGCTATTTTTGGGGCCTTTTCAAGACGCATCATATCCATGTTCGAGGAAGGAGAAGCTAGTAGTTGTTCGAACTTAAGTGCGTCAGCATCAGAGATTACCTGGTAGGAAACTCCGCGTATCACCAACTCATTTTCAATGCCTGTTCTGGCAGGTAGTAAAAAACTTCCACCCCTATAATTTAACATCCAGTCAATTGCTTCGTCTTGATTAAGAACCCAGTAGGCAATGCCGTATGCTTTAAGATGGTTGGCCTGTGCTTCATCCATAGGAACCAGAATCTTGTTGCAGAAGGCTGTGATTGAAAATAAAGAGAGAATAAGCGTGAAAAAGAGTTTCTTCATAGCGAACAAGATATTAAACCGTTTAGCTGTGGATTCGTTCAATTTACGTATTAGTTGCTAAAACTTGATCAGTGGTCTATTACATTTATAACAAGGTCTGACTTATAACATATTATGAATTTAAAACAGAATATAGGAGAAGGAATCAATTCAATTAAGGCCAACATCCTGAGAACCGTTCTTACTGGTCTTATCATTGCCATTGGTATTACCTCTCTTGTAGGTATGCTTACCGCAGTAGATGGCATTAGAAGCGAAATAGATTCAAGCCTTTCCAATTTAGGTGCTAATAGCTTCGATGTAAACTCTCGCTTTTCAGGCAGGAGAAATATGAATGGCCGAAGAGAAAGGTCTTATGAGCCTGTTAAGTACAATCAAGCCTTAAGATTTAAGGATATGTACGAATATCCTTCAACAACTACCATTTACACTCGAGCTTCTGGTTCTGCAGAAATTAAGTACGAGAACGAAAAGACTAATCCTAACATCTCTATTACTGGCGGAGATGAGAATTATTTCTCAATCAAAGGCATCAATATTGAAAGTGGAAGAAACTTTTCTTCGCTTGAAATCCAATACGGTAACTATGTGTGTATTCTGGGTACAGAGGTAGTGAAAGCTTTGTTCAAAGAGAATGAAGACCCTATCAACAAAACGGTCAAGTTTTACGGTAATAACTACCGCGTAATTGGTGTGCTTGAGGAAAAAGGTGGTTTCGGAGGAGACACTGAAGAGGATAGAAATATTGTAATCCCTCTATTGAATGCTAAGCGTTTGGATAGAAGAGGTAACATGAGATATAGCATAACTACTGTAATTGATAATCCGGAAGATATTGACTACGCCATGGGTGAAGCCACCGGTTTGATGCGTCAGATTAGAGGTGATAAAATAGGTGCAGAAGATTCATTCGAGGTGGTGAGAAGTGATTCAGTAACTGAGGCATTGGACAACATGACCAACGGTTTAAGAATGGGAGGCTTCGGAATTGGAGCTGTTACATTGCTTGGGGCCGCTATTGGTTTGATGAATATTATGATGGTGACTGTCACCGAAAGAACAAGAGAAATTGGAATTAGAAAAGCTTTAGGAGCTACACCAAAGAAGATCTTGCGTCAGTTCTTGGTTGAGTCTATTGTCATCTGTCAGATGGGAGGTATTGCAGGCGCCTTGTTAGGTATTGTTGTTGGTAATATAATGGCCAACTTCTTAGGTGGAGCATTTGTGATTCCTTGGGTATGGATAACTGTTGGTTTGGTTATCTGTGTGATTGTTGGAGTGGTATCGGGTTATATTCCAGCAAAAAGAGCTTCGGCTATGGACCCGATTGAGTCCTTAAGATTTGAATAAGCGGTTTATCCTGCTGATGAAAAAGCCCCGTTTCAACGGGGCTTTTTTTATATTGAAAGAAAAAAGCCATGAACCTTACCGATCCAGTACACAAGAAAGTAATTGGTATTATTTTCATCA
>JABXIP010000408.1 GCA_013373005.1 Cytophagia bacterium
CTTGCGCAAAAAACCGGAGAGGTTTCAACCTTTGCTAATAAAGGAACACATACTACCACGTTTGCTGAGATGTTCGAAATAAATGCCAACACAAAAATCATCGACACTCCTGGCATTAAGGAGCTTGGCTTAGTAGACATGGAGCCTTACGAAATAAGCCACTACTTTCCTGAAATGCGGCAGTTTGTTGGTGAATGCCGATTCAACAATTGTCTTCATGTTAATGAGCCGGGCTGCCATATTATCGAAGCATTAGAGGCCGGAGAAATCTACGAAGAGCGGTACATGAGCTACCTGAGTATGCTTGAAGATTACGATAGCCATAGATAAAAAAACAGGCTACTAATGCAGCCTGTCTTTTACATATTCTATTTGGGTTTTACCATGAGGGTGCGGCTTTCCATCTTCCCCAAGATTCACCATCGTTATCTTATCGATTGAAAGAATATTCTCTCTGGTAATCTTGTTTCGTACCTCACACCTAAGCGTGATGGAAGTTCTCCCAAATTCAACCGCCTCTATACCAATCTCTATAATATCACCTTGTCTTGGCGCACTGATAAAATTAATCTCGGAGATGAACTTGGTAACGATGTGCTTGTTCTCTAACTGTACCACAGTGTAAAGAGCCGCCTCTTCATCAATCCAGGCCAAAAGACTCCCTCCAAAGAGGGTCCCATTTGGATTTAAATCTTCGGGTTTAACCCACTTTCTAGTATGAAAATTCATAGGCCTAATTCAAGTATGATTTAAACATCCAATTATGTTTTTCCAGCTCTTGAATGTAACTAGTGAAGATATCTATAGTTCCCTCATCGCTTTCTTCTTCAGCCGCTTGTAAAACGGCATTCAAGTCACCAATGAGTATTTTATGCCCGGTAATAATTGCCTCTACCATCTCGTTCGCTTCCATAATCTCTTCATGAGATTCTACATGGGCTTTGGAAACAATATTCTTGAGTGAGCCCTTTGGAATTCCGTCAAGAGCTAAAACTCTTTCTGCTACTTCATCAATTTTTTCAGCAGCCTCTCTATAGAGCTCTTCAAATTTAGCGTGTAAAACGAAGAAGAACGGGCCTTTAACGTTCCAATGAAATAATCTTAGGTTCTGATAGTGAACCTGATAATCTATTAACAGCTGATTCAATTTTGATACAACCGATGTTTCTGTCTTAGTTTCCATTTCCTTTTGCTTTTCAGTTTGTTCAATTTCAGTAATCATACAATAAAGCAACTATATTTATAACCTATATGTTCCCATACTGTATATAGATTTCAGCAATATGACATTACAACAATTAGAGTACATTGTAGCGCTAGATACCCATCGTCATTTTGTAACTGCTGCCGACAGTTGCTTTGTCACTCAACCCACCCTCACCCTTCAAATTAAGAAGCTGGAGAACGAAATGGGCACCCTCATCTTTGACCGTTCAAAGCACCCCATTGAACCCACCAAAACGGGTCGGCAGATCATCAATATGGCAAGACAAATCCTACGAGAAGTCAATGGACTCAAAGACTTTGTGAATACAGAGAAAGACAACCTGAGCGGAACTTTCCGAATTGGCGTAATCCCGACTGTAGCTCCTTATCTCATGCCAAGGTTCTTGAAGCATTTTTCTGATAACAATCCTAAAATCAGTCTAAAAGTGAGAGAAATTGAGTCGGAACAAATCATTCATGATATTAAACACGACTTGCTGGACATTGGCATTCTTGCCACTCCCTTAGAAGAAAATAATATTCGTGAGATACCATTATACAATGAGCCATTTCTACTCTATATAGCAGAACAACATCCTTTATTTTCAAGAAGACAAATTACACCTGAAGATTTACCGGAAACAGGTCTATGGTTACTTAATCAGGGGCACTGCCTTAGGGATCAGGTTCTCTCTGTCTGCAACCAACCCAATAGCTCTAAAATTGAAAACTTAAGCTACGAAAGTGGTTCCATTGAGACTCTTAGAAACCTGGTTAAGAATCATATGGGCTATACATTAGTACCGGAACTATCGGTTCTAGATCAAAAAGATGACCCAAGAATAAGACGTTTCGAAAAGCCGGAACCAACCAGAGAAATAAGCCTGGCTGTTCACAAAGGTTTTGCAAAGGAAGCTGTTTTAGAGAGCCTAAGAGAGAGCATCCTCAAGTTTCTTCCGAGCCATTTTGTAAAAGCCAAGAAAGTAAACCGAATTCGATGGAGGTAAGACCTACTCCCTCCGTAAACCCATGCTGATCACTCCGTATGTAGTGTATCAGACGGATTACTCAGGGCAGCTCTAATGCTATGGAAAGAAACGGTTAACAGTGCTATAATTATCGAAACCAAAGTTGCCAAAGCGAAATACCAAATGTTTACCCCAACAGCGTAAGCAAAGCTACTCAACCACTCTTGCATCAGATAATAGGCTATTGGCCAGGCCAGTACATTTGCCACTAGAATTAGCTTAACGAATTCATTGCTCAACAACCTTACAATACTGCCCACAGAGGCACCCAGTACTTTTCTGATACCGATTTCCTTTTTACGTTGTGAAGCCAAAAAGGCCGCCAAACCAAAAGCACCCAAGCAAGCTATTACTATTGCCAAAATAGCAAAGGAAGAAAAGAGCTTACCACTCCTGGTTTCAGCTTCATAAAGAGCACCAAAATCTTGGTCAACAAAGGTGTATTCAACCGGCCGTTGCTGGACAAATTGATCCCAAACAGACTCCATACTTTTGAGTGTAGCAGCTACATTTTCATTCGAAATTTTGGCAACCATAATACCCGCACCTCGCTGAATATCGGAAGCAAATAGGGCTAAAGGGCCAATATCTTGATGAAGTGATTCAAAGTGAAAGTCTTTTACCACACCAATTACATTAAAAATAGGCCCATTGATGGGCTGCAATTGCTTACCAACTGGATCTGACCAGCCAAAGGTTCTTGCCGCTGCCTCGTTGATAATGATAGCCGTGGTATCCGTAACAATTCTTTCATCGAAAGCCCTTCCTGCAATTACTTCTAAACCCATGGTTTCTATCAAATCGTAGTCTCCTCTTAGGTTAGGTATCAGGTACCTGTCACTTGCATCACCTTGAACATCAGTAAACGTACCTCCCGTGATTAACCTCCCTGGAAACGTATTTGAGCCAGAAACAGAACTAACGTTGGGATTATCGAGCAAGATATTCTTGAATGTCTCTGTCTCTTGTCCTAAAAGGTTGGTACGCTCAATGATAACCAGTTGATCCTTATCAAAACCAAGAGGCTTACTATTCATGTATTCAATCTGCTGGTAGATAATTAGGGTACCGATGACCAGAATAATTGAAATACCGAACTGCAGAATAACCAAGGTATTCCGAAGCCATGAGTTTTTAGCTCCTGAACTTGCTCTACCTTTGAGCACCACAATGGGCTTATAGGCAGAAAGCACAAAAGCAGGATACAAACCGGCCAACATGCCAAGCCCTATCGAAAAGACCACCAGTCCAATAGACACTTCTAATGTGAGTAATGAGTCAGTTTGAAAAGATTTTCCTGCCAAATCATTAAAGAATGGCAGAACGAGAGTAGCCATAACTGTGGCCAACCCGGTAGCCACAAGACACATAAGAATGGACTCTACGAGAAACTGAACAATCAATTGATTCTTCACGGCTCCCAGCACTTTTCGCATACCAACTTCTCTAGCTCTGTTTGCCGCTCTGGCGGTAGTCAGGTTAATAAAGTTGATACAAGCGATGAGAAGAATGAATACTGAGATAGTCAGAAAAAGATATACTATCGTCTTATTTCCATTTGGCTCTATTTCCCACTGAAAGTTGGAATTCAAATGGATAGACTCAAGTGGCTGCAAAAAGTAATTATGGTCATTTCCTGCTGCCTCGTATTGACTCCAGTCAATTCCAAGAATACTCTGAACCTGAGGTTCCATGTATGTCTTGGTTATATCGCGCATGCTGGTCTCAATCATTTGAGTATCTGTTCCCGGTTCCAATTTTATATAGGTATGAGCCAGATACGACCCCCAAAAAGTATTTCGGTATAAACCAGGCATTGAGCTCAAGGAAAAAAGAAAGTCGAAATGAAAATGACTATTGACAGGCATAGGCTTCACCACTCCCCTCACCATCATTTCACCAACATTCTGGATTGTCAATTGCTTGCCAACAGCTTGCTCATCACCAAAATACTTGGTAGCCATGGCCTCTGTTATTATAAGAGAATTGGGCATATCCAAAGCTGTAGACTTGTCTCCATCTACAAACTGCACTTCAAAAAAATCGAAGAAGGTTGAATCAACAGCCATTACATTGGGCTCATCGAAATATCTGTCATCGATTTGAAAAGTAAGCTCATTAAAAGCAGCATAAATTCTCGTTGAAGCCTGAACATTGGGAAGATCATTCACCATGGATTGCCCCATTGGCATAGGCGTTCTGGCATAGACAAAAGCATTGTCAGGAAACTTTCGATCAAGGGCAATTCGGTAGACATCTTCTTTGCCAGGATGAAAATTATCATAACTGAACTCTTCATTGACAAAGGCTAGAATAAGTAAGCAACAGCAAATTCCTATGGCCAGGCCTGTCACGTTGATAAAGGCAAAAAACTTTTGCCTTACAATATTCCTGAAAGCTACTTTGATATAGTTCTTGATCATGGCGTGAGATTTATGTCAAGAAATATAAAAAGCAGAATTGAGTTAATTCTTGCTCATTATGTTAGTGGTTACTTATTCCTTCCAAAAGACAATCTCAACTAATCTCGACATTTTGAAACGTTCCTTGGTTACTTCGGCCATAAGTGCATTGCCCTGGTAATCTAAATGGTTTACCAATATTACGTGCTTTCCTCTTTCATAGCCTTCCAGATCAAGCATTTGTAGAAAGCCTTTTTCTCCCTTGTTAGGGTGATAGGCAAAAGAGAAATCTGTTTTTATAGGTTCTCCGTCTATTTTAATCTCATACATGGATTGGATACAGCCGATAATAGAAGCCATCTTTTCGTCAGTAACCATACGCTCTCTAAGCAATTCATTTACTGTCTTCGAAGTATCTGTTTGCGACTGCATTCCTACTTGAATACTTGTCTTGAAATTAATTCCCTCATTAATACCATTGGCATCCGGACAAAAGAATTCCAAGGCCATATTCTGCTCAGGAGAATAGCGAATAAACAATGGCAGAAAACTATCTTTTATAATTTTAGAAGGTATGCTGGCAGTATAAATAAAATCATCACCCTGCTCATCGGCATAATGGTTGGTTTCAATGATGTACTGATTATGAACCTCATTAATAGGAAAGAATGTATATCTATCCCATGAATCTATTCTAGTGGTAATAAAGGCCACCATAAGTAATACTATGGTAACTAAGGCAATTTGCTTACGCTTGAAATTGGTGATTAAATGATAGTAAATACTCCTGTAAATGAATGAAAGACTAATAATGCTAAAGAAGCGATAGATGGGATAGAAAATGTAAGAGAACCATTTAGACCTCTTAAAAGCACTAAAAAGTAAAGAATCTAAAAAGAACAATATAGCTGAAATAGCTAAGACAAGGGCAGTTACTCCAATCAAGGTCACGAGTACGGCTGCAACTCCTCCTGCTCCGAATGTAGATAAAGTGACATTGGTAAGCCCAATGAACACAAACAAAAAACAGCCTACCAGAACAACAGATATAATTGAGAAAACAATTAGGTAGGTATAGGCGAAAATAACACTCGACACTTGGTCTATATAGAAGATCAAATCATCCAAAGTGCGAACCTTAGAGGGTATATGCTTTCTGAAAGGTCCCTTGAAATTGAGCTTCTCAAATTCAATTTTGTTAGAAACAGAGCTCAACCCCACAATGCCAATCCAAAAGCCTCGGAGTAAAAGGTGCAAGAGTAAGCTGATCAGAAAAAATTTAATCATCAGAGGACCACTTGCTAAAATGGCCCTTCCAACAGTGGTTATAATCACTGTATTGTCTGATGTAATCGCAAACTTGTCGAAATTGATTCTGGCCTGAATAGCTGAATATTGATCTAATCCACTGGCCAAAAGAAAGATTGAAAAACCCGTTATGAGTAGCTCTAGCTGCCAGCTTTCTAACTGAAGATTATCTACCCACCGCCTGAGCTTACCTTCCTTGGAGTCATCGTTATAATCTATCTCTTCCATATTCTAGTCTTAAGGTCTGCTGAAAATAAGGAAAAATGAGATGAGATTATCAGGCTCCAAAAATTGTAAAATGAAAAGCCGCTGTAAAAAGCGGCCTTTAATAAATCTTTCTTACTAAGCACACCTAGCAACACCCTCCGCCATCGTAGAAGAATGTACTTGGAGAAACCCAAATATCATCGCTTCCTAAATCTTCCAAATTGGCAGCTGTTTTATCACACACTGCCAAAGGTTGATTAGGCATAAGTACATGACCCTGATGGTCATCAAAGTATTCCTGATCTCCTGTATAGATTGCTGTTCTTCCTGTAAAAACACATGGCCCATCTGCAGGCATTGAATCTTTGATAGCACACACTTCCACTGACTCAATGTAGATCGGATATGGTGTGTCATACTTGCCAGGTTTTAGAATACGATAAGGTCTCTTAGCTCTAATTTCAACGGTACCAAAACCAATATCAGTTATCATTTTGATATAGTCTTTCAGAGGTAGTGCTCCGCTTAAGCAAAGCCCTCGTAATTGCTCATCGTACTTTAGAGAGTCGGGCATCGCTTGTTCGGCAATAGGATCTGAAAGCACTAACCTGCCTCTTGGCTTAAGCACCCTATACATCTCTTGTAAGGCCTTCTTTAAATCTTCCTCATGAAAGATATTGAAAAGACAGTTTTGCGCAGCCACATCGATAGATTCATCCTCTATGGGCAGGCTAAGTGCATCGCCCTTTCTTAAATCAACGAAAGATGGATTGAACCATGAATTCATTTGCTCTGCCTCAACGAAGTTGCGCTTTGAAGCTTCCAGCATCTCGTCAACAACATCTACTCCTACAACTCCTCCAGCCTGACGACTGAAGTATGAAAACTGCAGCAGCTCCATTCCTCCGCCAACTCCTACATACAATATCTTAGGTGAATTCACCAGGTCTCGCGGGTGCACTGTACTTCCACAACCATAGTTCATATCCAGCATGATCTGTGGAATCTTAAGCTCAGGGAAGGCCCAAACAGGAGTTGTAGTACAGCAAAGACCGACATCCGGGGTTTCGGCAGCTTTCTTGTAAATATTCTTCGTGGTTTCTAAATAAGTTTCCATAGTTAAGTAGTTGCTCCTCCACAGCTAGAACCAGCCCCGGCAGTACAACCATAGCAATGTTGATTGATAATTATTTCGCGACTGAGTACTTTCTCCCAATCGAAGTCTTTGATATGATTTGGCACTCCATGATTTAATTTTAAATCGAGCATCTGGTTGAAATCGCAATCGTAAAGAAAGCCATCCCACCCAATAGAAACCATATTTCGGCACATTACACCTTCCGCTGCAATAGGGTTAAAGGCATTGGCCAATTCATTCATATACTCTTCGTAATTACCAGAGTTAAGCAGGTAATCTAAGAATCTACTCACCGGAAGGTTAGTAATAGCATACAGTTCATTGAATTCTATACTATAGCCATCCCTCAGCCTTGTTTTGAACTCGCTCTGAAGAACAGCTTGATCATCTGGCAAGTATGCTCCAGATGGATTATAAACCAAGTCGAGTTTCAATCCTGTACCTTCCTTACCATAGCCTACTTCATTTAGCATCTTCAAAGCTTCAATCGACTTACTGAAAACACCATCTCCCCTTTGTGCATCGGTCCTGCGAGCTGTAAAAGATGGCAATGAAGAAACTACATTGATTTTGTGAGTTTTGAAAAACTCTGGAAGATCATGATACTTAGGGTTGGCCAGTATAATGGTCAGGTTACACCTCACAATTATCTCGACACCCCTTTTGGAAAGTTGCTCAACAAACCAACGGAAGTCAGGATTCATCTCGGGAGCCCCTCCGGTTAAGTCTACCGTTTTAACAGGCACCCCTTCCATGGCATCGAGTATCTGCTGCATGGTCTCCCTAGTCATAATCTCCTTGCGATCAGGTCCTGCATCAACATGACAGTGCTTGCAAACCTGATTGCACATTTTCCCTACATTGATCTGAAAGACATCGATACCTATAGGTTTCAATGCCTCCATACCCATCTCTTGAAT
Source organism: Cytophagia bacterium (assembly GCA_013373005.1). GTDB lineage: Bacteria > Bacteroidota > Bacteroidia > Cytophagales > Cyclobacteriaceae > Roseivirga. The sequence continues at coordinate 8,210 of JABXIP010000408.1, forward strand.
TTTAGATTCAAATGTAGGAATACTCACTTCCTCGTTCTTGCTGAGGATATTTACCTGCTCTTCAGGAGAAGAAAGCCAATGTTTTGCTCTTTTGAGTGTAGCTAAAGACATAGACTACATCATTTTTTCTTTGACCTTGTTCATCATTTGAACACCATGAACCAAAGACGCTCCTCCTCTAATGGCTGCTGCCACATGAACTGCCTCCATCATTTGTTCTTCGTCTACACCTTTTTTCATGCTATCATCGGTATAGGCATCAATACAGTATGGGCATTGAATAGCGTGAGCAACGGCCAAAGCTATTAGAGATTTTTCTCGAGCAGTGAGTGCTCCTGGTTGAAAAACAGTTCCATACCAATCGAAGAACTTATCCCCCATCTCTTTCTGGAACTCTGTAATATCTCCGAATTTCTTTAAATCCTCTGCGTTATAGTAAGTCTTAGCCATGGTGTTTCTTTTTTATCATTAGTGGTCAAACAGGCACCTCATTCCCAAGCCTTGGTATATACGTAACCAAGACTTAGATCGGATTCCTTAAGACAGAACACTAAATGACACAGAAAGTTCTGAAGAAACAAACCTGTCAAAAAAACATTCCAAAGCCGACAGTCCATTTGTGAGCGACCACCTGCTAGAATTAAATTTGAAATTGGAATCAGGCAGAAATAGCATAAACCGAAGACCATTGACTTCTAAAAGCCGATGGGGTGAGGTTTACGTAGCTGGCAAAAAGACGCGTAAAGGAGCTGACATCTTTGAAACCTACTTCATTACAGATACTCTGCACGTTAGATTCCTTATTCTTCAACAACCATTTAGCTCTCTCTATTCTTAAGGCGGTAACATACTTTTTTGGAGTAATGCCGAAAGTTTTCTTAAAAGCCCTGTGAAAATGATATGGGGAAAGGCAAGCTACTCTAGAAAGCTCATTCAGATTGATTTCCTCGCAGAAATGAGCCTGAATATAGTCTCTGGCAATAGAAAGTCTTTTATAAAGTTCCACCTTGGTAGACTGTTTCACGATTTGCTGATTCTCAAAATTCTGTAACTGAGACCCACAATCCGCAAAAACCATTTCCAGTATTCTGTTGAAAATTGAATATTCATCTACCTCATCTGCAGAGAGGTACATTTTCGCATGAACAATGTCTCTTATTACAGGCTTCACCTCTTCAGCCACCAAAAGGGTATGTAGAGGGAATTCAGGAGATGCTTCTATGAGGTTATAAATACCATTGCGGTCGATAAGTGCCTCTTGGCAATTACTATGCACATTGACAAAATCACGCACAAACTCTTCATTGAAGCAGAATGCAAGCATGGTTGTGTCCTCATTATTTTGAGCCTGAACGGTATATTCCGTGCCGGCATTCATTACCAAAAATTGTCTTTGATTTACCTTGAGCACCCTGTCTTTAATGTGGTATTCTTGGGTGCCATTAATTCCAAAGCGGATGGAGAAACGAGTTTTCTGATTTTCTCCGAGAAGATTTTTTGAGCTAAAAAGAGCAAACCCATTGTCGATTCCCTCCATAACCCCGTTCTCAGATTTCCAATAAATCTGCCCACCAATCTTGTGGATGGTGTGTTGACCTTTGTAAGCTATCATGTTGTTAGTTTTTTGACCTTTAATCCAATATAACGCAAAGGACAGCTAACAAGGTTTCAATTTATGTAAGTGGTAACTTAATTAAGTTTATAGGAAGCAGCCAACAAAGAGTGGCTGCTATCAATTAACCTAATACTTTCACCTTAACGGCCATCATACCTTTTGGCCCTTGTGCTATTTCAAAGCTTACTTTGTTGCCTTCTTGAATAGGCTGCATCAAATTATCTGCATGCACAAAGAATTGCTCATGGCTTCCATCCTGGGCGATGAAGCCGTAACCTTTAGAATCATTGAAGAATTTTACGCGTCCTCTTCTTTCAGCAGTAAGATCTTCTTCCTCTCTTTTGGGAACACCAATTTCTATATCCTTGGCTTTGATTGGTTTAGATTTGGCATTTGGATCTGGTGGGGTATCGGAAATGTTCCCGAATTCATCAACATATGCCATCATGCTGTCTAAGCTTCCATCTGTAGTGTTAGACTTCTTCTCTTCTCGCTTTGCCAGCTTTTCCTTTCTCTTCTGGAGTTTCTTCTTTTCTCTTTCTTTCTTGTTAAATGTAGTTTGTGATCTTGCCATATATGATTTTATAGTGAATAAAAACAACAACCCCCGAAGAGGCTGTTTACTTGTATTATTTGATTACTCTAACTCGAACGGCATTAATGCCTTTCTTTCCGCGCTCAGTTTCAAACTCAACTTTATCGTCTTGACGAATATCTTCAGCCAAACCTGTTTGATGAACGAATACATCGTCACCACCATCTTCAGGCTGAATGAAGCCAAAACCTTTTGAGAAATTGTAAAACTTAACTGTTCCTTTTTGCATTGTTTTTTACTTAAAATAATAATCGATTTAAAGGTTGACCGGTTCACTCAAACTCTAAACCACGCTGGGCCGAGCTGGTAATGTACCGTGTCTAAGCTCAAGACCTGCGGAACTGTATCGGTTTCGATTCCTAGGAAGCAACACGAACAACTTAAGCAATACTTGACGCTCTTCAGAAATAAGCGGGGTTGAAAATTTTTATTAAATCAGGCGGGGATTAATAAAGAAAAGCAGCACTTTTTACTTCCTGATACAAAGGTGAGCTTATTATATGATTATTCCTATTTGTAGATCGTGAATCCTAATGAATAACTAAAAAACAAAGCTATCCAAGTTTTCTCGCTACTCTTTAAAAGGAATAGACATATGAGTTACACCCAACAACTTTTTCATTTGCCTCCAAACTTGAGCAAGCTCAGTTTGCCGAGAGAATCTAAATTAATATGATACAGGATTGCTGCGCATCCTTTCTTGTCACAATTGAAAATACAAAAGCACCAAGTTTCACTTGATTCCTTTTTTCATTTGCCTGAATTCTGAAGCAAGCTTCGAATTCTGCAAATGAAAAAAGCCCACCGTCTCCGGTGGGCTTTGTGCTCTAAGTGACCTCGGCAGGATTCAAACCTGCAACCTCTTGAGCCGTAATCAAGTGCACTATTCAGTTATGCTACGAGGCCTTTTTTTAACGTTCTAGGTTAAAGTCCGTTAAAATAGGGTGCAAAGGTAGACAAATCTTTTTCTTTGTAAAAGAGCGCTATTATAACTTTTAAAAAATACTAACTTTGCCAGCTCTCAAATTGAGACCGTTTATGAAGAAATTTGCATTTGCCGTAGTTGCACTCGTGTTGTTGGGAAACATTGCCAAAGCTCAAAGACCTGATCTTCCTGGAGCCTTGCTTATAGATATTGGATTAAATAGCTGGAGCAGTTCCCCTGAAAATATTGCCTTGAATGGTTTTCAATCCAAGACCGTAAACATTACCTACTATTACGATTTACCCATTGGTAACAGTAAGTTTACATTCACACCGGGTATTGGCATGGGTATGGAAAAATACTCATTCAAAAATAGCTATACCCTTGTTAGCGAAATCAACAATGGCGAAGTAGGCGTAACAGCAGAGCAACTGGCTGTTTCCAATGTATTTCAATATGGCAAGTCGAAACTAGGAGTCAACTACCTTGACATCCCTCTAGAATTCAGATTCTATAGTCGCAAAAATCAATACTCAAGAGGCTTCAGAGCAGCTATTGGAGGTAAAGTAGGCGTTCTCTATTCTGCATTTACCAAATACAAGTATGAAGATGTTCTTGGAGACAAGAATATGGTAAAAAACAGAGGCAACTACGGATTGAACAGATTCCGTTATGGCGTTCAGGCAAGAGTTGGCTTTGGTGGATTCAGCCTCTTTGGCTATTATGAATTGTCCGACAAATTTGAGACTCCTCCAACAGGTGGTGAGAATACAAACACAATGACTCTGGGTATTTCTCTAACCGGATTCTAATAAGCTTATTTACCTATAAAGTCAGGCTTTCTCTTTTCCAGAAAAGCCTGCACTCCTTCTTTATAATCGTGTGATGCGCCTGCAATGTCTTGCATATGGGCCTCATATTCAAGCATATCATTAAGAGAAGCACTCTGCGATTTATTTAGCATCTTCTTCATCATGCCAATCGCCTTTGTAGGAGCTTTGGCATAATAGTCAGTATAGCTTTTTACGGCAGCATCCAATTCCTCATCAGACACACATTTATTTACCAAGCCCATTGCCTCTGCCTCTTTTCCTGAAACTCTTGTTCCCATGGTGGCCAGCTCAAATGCTTTAGCTGAACCGACAAGTCGCGGCAAAAAGTATGACGAACCAGAATCGAGCACTAAACCAATGTTCACAAATACTTCAATCAGTTTAGCACTTTCAGCAGCCACCACTATATCGCAGGCCAAAGCGAAAGAACAGCCAGCTCCCGCTGCCACCCCATTCAATCTACAAATTACCGGCTTAGGCATATTTCTGATCCCCAGAATGATTGGATTGTATCGAGTATGAATAGATTCTGAAAAAGATCTGTTTGGCTCCTTAGAGGCAGCTTTCAGGTCCTGACCGCTACAAAATGCCTTGCCCTCACCTGTCAAAACTACCACTCTTACTTCATCATTTTTCTTGCACTCTTTAAGTGCAGCCTGAAGCTCGAAGGTTATTTCATTGTTTAAAGCATTATAAACATCAGGCCTATTCAGTGTAATGGTAGCTACACCTTCCTGCAAATCGTATTTTAGAAATTCATACATGACTTAAGCAAATAAAAGAATTGAACCATAGCAAACTCCAAAGCCTAGCAAGGCTCCGCCCAAAATCTCTTTTGGTGTATGGGCATTCAAATATAACCTAGCCCAAGAGACTATTCCACAAAGAGCAATTGATAATAAAAGGGGTAGAAGTAAATGATGGGTTGAAGGAAAAGCCCTTTGCAAGGCAACCACAAAACCCAATAAACCAAAGACTCCCGCAGCATGTGCACTTATCTTCCACTTAAAAGTTATGCCATTGGTAACCACCACAACCGTAGTTATGGCTATAAAAACAATATTTAGCAAGGGTGTCATCCACTGTTGCCCATCTATCATGAAGGAAACGATGAGGTAGAAGATTGAAATAAACATGAACGGCATCAGTCTATCTTTCCTGTCCTTCATATGCAAATCCTTAATCACCTTGGTGATTTTAAACATCACAACCGTTAGAGCCGGAATGAGAAATGTGGTTATAAACACCAAACCAACCACAGTAGACTTACCCTTATCAGTAAGATTAGAACTGCCTTCCAGAAAAAATAGCACCACCCAAAAAACCGCTGTCGGCATTAACAGAGGCTGAAAAATGTAGGTAATAAGCTTTGCAGCTAACTTCAAATCAGAGTTCTTTTCTAAGTCTGGCAACTGGAATGTTCAATTGCTCACGGTATTTGGCCACAGTTCTTCTGGCGATATTATAGCCTTGAGCTTTCAGGGCCTTCTCCAACTTATCGTCAGAAAGAGGCTTTCTCTTATTCTCACCATCAATCAGGTCTTGTAGCTTGGTCTTCACCTCTCTACTACTAACATCCTCTCCACTGGCGGTAGAAATACCTTCGCTGAAGAAATATTTAAGAGGAAATATGCCAAAATCAGTCTGAACAGACTTTGAATTGGCCACCCTGGAAACAGTGGAAATATCCATCTGAATCTCATTGGCAATGTCCTTCAAAATCATGGGCCGAAGTTTAGCTTCATCACCTTCCTCAAAGAAATCATATTGATATTTAACAATAGCCTCCATCGTTCTCAGGAGAGTGTTTTGTCTTTGCTTTATAGCATCGATAAACCATTTGGCAGCATCGAGCTTTTGCTTAACAAAGCTTACCGTCTCCTTGAGCTTTTTGTCCTTCTTGTCACTCTTATCATATGCAGTGAACATTTCACTGTAAGACTGACTCACTCTTAACTCAGGTGCATTTCTTGAGTTAAGCGTAAGATCCATTTTACCATTGTTATTGCTAAGCAAAAAGTCTGGGATGAGGTATTGGGTTTTCACCAATCCACCAGAGACTCCACCGGGCTTAGGATTCAATCGGGTAATAGCAGAAATAGCATCCTTAAAAATCTCTTCATCTTCGAGGTTGAGTTTCTTCTCTATTTTATCATAATGCTTCTTTGTGAATTCCTCGAAACACAAGTCAACAATATTATAAGCTACTTCAAGCACATGAAGAATCTCTTCATCATGTTCATTATCTTCCTTCTTACGTGCTAGCTGAATGAGAAGGCACTCTTTAAGGTTTCTGGCTCCTATTCCCGGAGGATCGAACTTTTGAATTTCTTCCAGTAAGTCCTCCAGCTCTTCAATATCCGTCTCAATGTTCTGAGAAAACGCAAGGTCATTCACAATAGCATCGAGTTCTCTTCTGATGTATCCATCCGACTCAATGCTGCCCAACAGCTGTTTTCCAATTTTTTCCTGACGATCATCAAGACCCAAAAAACCTAGCTGAGCTTCTAACTGATCATTTAGAGAGGCCTGCATGGCGATGGGCATTTCTCTATCCTCATCATCATTGTAGTTACC
>JABXIP010000457.1 GCA_013373005.1 Cytophagia bacterium
GAATCGATTGAGGATTTCGATTCTACGGCCTTCCAGAATTTCAATAGTTTTTTGATTGAAAACTATCCATTAGCCGATTCAATTTTAGAGCATCAGTATTTCAATGAATTCAGCCACTTATATACCTGGAAAGGGAAGAATGAGTCTCTGAAGCCCATAGTTCTGATGGGGCATTTGGACGTAGTACCCATCGCTTCGCCAGACAAGTGGTCCATCGATCCATTTGGGGGCGAAATCAGAGACAACATTATTTGGGGCCGAGGAACCATCGATGATAAGTTCACGGTAGTTGGTCTACTAGAAGCCGCTTCTATGTTGTTGGAGGAAGGATTTCAACCTGAAAGAACGATCTATTTTGCCTTCGGACATGACGAAGAAGTGGGTGGCGAATATGGAGCAGTTAAGATTGCAGAATACCTAGAGTCTAAAGGCATTGAAGCAGAGTTTATACTCGATGAAGGTTATGCCATTATTCAGAAGTTAATTCCGGGAATAGCAGCAGATGTGGCCATGATTGGCGTAGCAGAAAAAGGCATCACCTCCTTGGAATTAAAAGTGGACATGATGGGTGGCCACAGCTCCAGGCCAGCAAGCGAAACAGCCATAGATGTGTTGGCCAATGCGGTGGCAAAACTAAAAGCCAACCCGATGCCCGCAACAATCAGCGGACCTATGGAAGGTTTTATGGATGCACTAGGGCCGGAAATGAGTTTTGTGAACAAAATGGCCTTTGCCAACAGGGCTCTTTTTAAACCGGTAATTCTTTCTATCTATGAAAGTAATGGCGGTAATGGCAATGCATTGATCAGAACTACAACGGCTCCAACCATTTTTGAGGCAGGCATTAAAGAGAATGTGATTCCAACAACTGCCAGAGCCATTGTGAACTTCAGAATTATCCCTGGAGAAACTGCCGAAGACGTTAGAAACCATGTAATAGAAACCATAGATGACGAAAGAGTATCTGCAGAATTCTATGGCTTCTACAATAACCCATCTCCGGTTTCTCCTTCAGATACCGAGGCTTACGCCATGATCAACCGAACCATTAAACAGACCTATCCAAACGTTTTGTCTGCACCAAATTTGGTTATTGGCGCCACTGATTCAAGACACTATTCAGCCATCAGCCAAAACATTTATCGCTTTGTACCCTATCACATCAATGAGCAAAATGTAGACAGCTTCCACGGAATTGATGAACATATTCCAGTGGAAGATTACAAAGATGCTATCCGTTTTTACAGACAGCTTATTCTAAATACAAATTGGAATTAGCTTAGAACCAAGCTCCACCCAAATTACGGAATGGCCAAGGAATAGAAGCAAGCATTATAATAAGTCCGATTAGGAAGAAGGTGGCAATGGCTCCGAATTTCTTAGCATCGGTTGCTGCTTTCTTCGCCTTGCTGTAACCAATGCTGATTAAAGCAATAGCAATAACCATCATCACAATATGCTCTACGGCATAGAAACGTAGCACTGAATTTTGCATAAAACCTTCAGTATAGCTCACCTTTGGACTGATGAAGTAAAGCACCAAACCAATCACAAATTGAAGGTGAACCATGCCCATAGCCATGGCAGATAGCTTTTTATCTTTGGGCGTCCAGACTCCACTTTTCTTTTTTGAAAATGCATTGAAAATGGCCACTATCAAAAAGATAAGTACTAACCATCTGAGACCTGAGTGAGCATGAAGTAATCCTGAGTACATAAGCTATGGGTTTAGGTTACAAATAAACTACAGAATTACTTGCCATACCTAAAAGTGTATGGTTTTATTAGCCTTTTCGCGTACTTGGGTATGAAGTAATTATACTATGAAGGCTGTTTATTACGATCAATTCAGAGGGCCTGTAACTCTGGAAGATGTAGTCGATGCTACTCCGGTTGAAGGTGGTGTTGTCTTGAAGGTTGAAGCCACAGGACTCTGCCGTTCCGACTGGCATGGTTGGATGGGACATGATTCAGATATCAAACTACCTCATGTGCCAGGTCATGAATTGGCTGGAACTATTGTGGAAGTAGGAAAAGGAGTTAGCAGCTTCAAAGTAGGTGATCGGGTGACTGTCCCTTTTGTAGGTGGATGCGGCAAATGCAAGCAATGCGCCTCAGGAAATCAGCAAGTTTGTGATCATCAGTTTCAACCTGGATTTACCCATTGGGGCAGCTTTGCAGAATATGTATCCATTCATTATGCTGAAACCAACCTGGTAAACTTACCTGAAAGTATCTCATTTAAAACTGCTGCCAGTCTGGGTTGTAGATTTATTACTTCCTATCGGGCCGTTGTGCACCAGGGCAAAGTTGCACCAGAGCAATCGGTAGCGGTTCACGGCTGTGGTGGGGTTGGCCTTTCAGCCATCATGATTGCCAAAGCTTATGGAGCCAGAGTAATTGCCATTGATATTAACGATAATGCGCTGAAGCTTGCCAAAGATATTGGAGCAGACTTCTGCATTAATTCACAGAATCAGAATCCCGTTGAAGCAGTAAAGGAGCTCACTAAAGGTGGAGCTCATATATCTCTCGATGCTCTCGGTAACAAGCATACAGCTTATAACTCAATTGCGAATCTAAGAAAGCGTGGCAAGCACATTCAAGTAGGCTTGCTAGCCGGAGATGACTTTGAACCCCGACTCCCAATGCAGCTGGTAATAGCCAATGAATTAGAAATAATAGGAAGCCATGGCATGCAAGCCTTCGCCTACCCTGAAATGATGGCGATGATTGCAGCAGGCAAGCTCAAGCCTGAACTTATGATACAAAGAGAGATAAGTCTTGGAGATGTTTGTGAACTCCTACCCAAAATAGGAGACGCAAATCAGGTTGGAGTGAGTGTGGTGACTGAGTTTTGAGGCTTACAGTGTAAATGGACTCACCCCTGATCACTAAAGTGATCTTTCCCCTCTTTTTTTCGAAGACGGACAGGGGTGAGTCATAAAAAGGACTACTCATGCCTTAAGGCTTCCACAGGATTACTTCTGGCAGCAGAATAAGACTGTCCAATCACTGTTAACAAGGCTAAAAGAACCGTAAGCCCCCCAGCGGAAACAAATATCCACCAACTCAGAGCAGTTTGATTCGCAAAATTGGCTAACCATTCTTTCATCAGATACCATCCGACAGGACAAGCTACTAAGAATGCAAGAATAACTAATCTCAAAAAATTAGCGCTCAACAAGCTTACTACTTGCTCGACACTTGCCCCTATTACTTTTCGAATTCCAATTTCCTTAATTCGTTTTCTTGTATCATAAAGAGCAAAGGTGAACAACCCAAGTGATGAAATTACCAGCCCAACTGAAGTGAAAAGCATAAATATCTGACTTAGCTTCCTTTCTTTAGCATATTGAGCATTTAGTTTATCTTCCAAAACTGTAAAACTGAATATTTGATTAGGATTAATGTCTGCGAATAGTTCTGTGAGTCGTTGTAGAGTACCTTGATATTGCTGTGGGCTTAACCTCATAGCAAACTCTCTTTCTACATCTTCGAAGAAAACCATTATAACAGGTTCTATCTTTTTTGACAAGTGTTCAAAATGAAAGTCCTCAACCACTCCTATCACCTTCCATGGTTCCTCTTCATCACCCCAGGAGCTACTGGCCAGAGAAATCCCTTCTTCTAAGTTGGTTATACCCCAGAATTCCATGGCTGCCCTGTTAATAACTACCTTGTTCTGTCTTGAAACATCTAGAGAATCGGAGAAAAACCTTCCTACTACTACATTTAGACCCAGAAGCTCAGCGTAGCTTGGATCAACCGTCATATTTTTTGCAGTTGAATATTCAAATTCACTCTGCGCCAACTTCCAAGACATATCCCATGTGGTACCATCAAATGGAAGTTCTCCCTGGGAAAAGCTTACTATTCCCGGGATTCTCTCCAACTCACCTATCAGTTGCTGATACCTACTTTTCTGGGCAGCCAGATCATTCTTGTAGGCCTCGTAATCATCAAAGTTATAAGGGAGTCTGTCGAAGAATTTTACACTAATCAGGTCATTTGAGTCATAACCCAAGTCCTTTTTTTGCATGTATTTAAATTGCTTGAACACAACCATGGAAGCGATTATCAAAACTATGGCGCATGCATATTGAATCGTTGTTAATACTTTGCTGGCTAGACCTTTGCCATTGCTTCTCAGCTGGCCTGCCAAAGCTTGTGATGTGGCAATTCTTGTGGACTGAAGTAATGAGAAAATGGTAGATAATAGCAAAAAAGCCAATAGACCTAAAGCTAATTCCTGCAAAACCAGCACCCAATTTTTATCAAAACTGATTTCCAAAAATCTTAGATAAAGTGGTTTAATCAGAAGAAACAAACCGAAACTTACCAATAGTGCAAATAGAAAATATATCAACCTTGAAGCTAGCATATCTAATATGAAATCAGCCCTTGTTGCCCCATTCACCTCCTTAATTCCTCTTATTCTCAGTTGAGAAATCATCAAAGTGGATTGCATGTTCGTAAAATTCAAAATACTCACAAGCAAAATCACAAAAGCCACAATAAGCAGCGTATTGACCTCATTCAAATTACCATGCCTACTCAGCAATTCATTTGAAAAGTTGTAATGGAAATAAATGTCTTTAAACGGAATTACCGACAATGTGCTTTCCTTGAATTGAGGATGATTTCTGCCTGCATGCTTGAACTCTTCATTGAATTGATTTGGATCGAATGAGTCTGATACTAGGATGAATTCTTGTCCTGAAATCATCCATTGACTTTGCGAATGGGTAGGCACTAAGAAATCGAATTGAAGGGTACTATTTGTTGGAATATCCTTCAGAATTCCAGCTACTTGATAGTCTCCTTTTTGGTCAGATTCTATGTGAACTATTTTACCCAGCACTTCTATATCCCCAAAAACCTTCTTTGCAAAAGATTCTGTTAAAATAATGCTGGAAGGGTCGTTCATTATTTCCTTAGAATCACCCGTAAGGAGTTGAAAATCAAAAAAGTCGAAGAAAGTACTATCAGCAACTAGCCCCCCTCCTCGATAATCTCGATTTCCATAGGTAAACTTGATTCTTTCAGGCGAATAATATCCGGTATGTAGTTTCTTTTGGACATTGGTATATTTGCTATAGTCAACCCTGAAAAATAGTCCCGCGCTAATAGGCTTGATGTTATCTACAGCACTCTGCTGAACAACAGGGATATAGATTCTATCAAGGTTTGAGTGGAAATCATCGGTTGAAAGCTCAGTGTCTACCCATATATAGATAAGATAAGCACTAAAAACACCAACTATTACGCTGGCAAGGCTACTGAAAGCAATAAGCTTATTTTTAATTATTTCTCTTAAAGCGAATTTAAAATGGAAGTTCATCTGGTTTTGCGTTTAGTATTGTTTTCTAAAATTTTAATGCAGCATATCCCTTTAGCTGATACATAGTAAGTGTGGTGAGCATAGAAGTCGCTACTTCCACACCGGGAGCTAGTTTTTCATGATCTATGCTCCTACCCATCAATGACTGTGAGCAGGCTACAATCTTCACTCCGGCTTCTTTCAATTCTTTGAAAAGCGGAATATGTGGATTGTCAACATCGTATTTGGCTTTATAGGTCTCATTATCTAACACAGACCAAACAGCACTGGCATGAATAGCTATCACCACATGCATATTCTCCTTCGGTACTCCACCCATGGCATGTAGATTTAAAAGACGAGCTACATTGACCAATGAATACATGGGTTCACTAGGATTATTATCACCAGTAGCTATATCTATAATCACCTTGTATTCAAGGCTTGGGTCAGGCTTAACGGTCGCATGTGGAGCATCCATAATTCCCCCAAAGCTCTTGATCACGGGGTTGATCATTTCCTGAGCAGACAAGGAAGTGGCGCAAGCAAAAAGTACCACTATGCATATATTTCTAAATTTTCTCATGAGCTTAATTTATGGAAGCTCAATTGAATCAATTATTAGCTAATAGTCAATGAGAAATTATGGTTCTAATCCCATTTAAAATAAGCGTAGCCTTTAAGCTGATAGGTGGTAACCGCTGTTAAAGCTGAGGTAGCCACTTTCACTTGTGGAATAACATCTGCTTTTTTGTAGCCTCCCATTTCCAAAGATTGACCACAAACAATTATCTCAACACCACTTGCTGCCAGATCTTCATAAAGCTTGATATAAGGACTATCCTTATCATCGTACTTAGTCTTGTAGGCTTCATTATTGATCACGGAACTGGTTGCTGGTCCATGTATAACAAGAGCTACTTTCAGATTCTCTTTCTTAACTCCGCCAACCGCATGAAGATTGATGAGTCTAGCCACGTTGGTCGCTGAAAAGTTGGCTCGTGCCGGATTATCCATTTTGAATACTTCCTCAATTAGAATTTTGTATTCCATATCAGGATCAGGCTTCACATCTACATCTTCCAAATCAAGGATACGACCATAATCTTTGATGATTGGATTTGCCCACTTTCTGTCTTGAGAAATTCCGGCTTGGGCAATAAGTAAAAGTGCAAGTAGTATAAAAGTGCTTTTCATGAGTCTGAATTGACTGGAAATAAAGTGAATAGAGCCACTTCTAGCAACTCCTACAATTAAAAATGTGGTCAATATTCTTCATACACGTGCGAAAAGGAGAATTATTACGAAATTAAGGCCAATGAAAAAGTTTCAACTCATATTACTCATCTTATCGGCAAGTATGATTTTACAGGTTGCAGAAGCTCAAGACTGGGCAAACCTTAAGCGATTCCAGGAAGAAAATTCCAGACTAACACCCCTTTCCAAGGGCGAAAAAAGAGTCGTCTTTATGGGCAATTCCATAACTGAAGGCTGGAAAAGGATCAATCCTGAATACTTTCAGAACAACCCATACGTGAATAGAGGTATTAGTGGTCAAACCACTCCACAAATGCTGCTTCGCTTTAAGCAAGACGTCATTGACCTAAACCCAACAGCAGTGGTCATTCTTGCTGGCATCAATGACATTGCAGGCAATACTGGGCCTTCAACTCAGAAGATGATCACCGATAACATCTTTTCAATGGCTGAATTAGCTAAATCATATGGTATAAAAGTGTTGATTTGTTCGGTTATACCTGCAGCAGATTTTCCTTGGCGACCAGGTATGGAGCCAGCCCCTAAGGTAGTGGAACTGAACAATGCGCTAAAAGCCTACGCAAAAGAGAACAAGATTACATACGTAGATTACTTTTCAGCCATGGTGAATGCCAACAACGGGCTAAAAGATGAACTGGGAACGGATGGTGTTCATCCGAATGAAGCGGGCTACCAGGTGATGGAACCCATTCTTGAAGCTGCCCTTAAAAAAGCGCTTTAGTACTAGCTATTCTGAAGTGGGTAAAACCACTGCTATTCATAAAGAAATGAGCCCACGGATTAATTCGTGGGCTCATTTCTTTATCTCCCTCATCAAACCATTTCAATGGTTTTCATATTACAGGATGCTTATCAATAAAAAAGGTCCCGATAAATCGAGACCTTCTTATTCTTAATTTCTTTAACTCTAGCTGAAGAAATACATGACCCAAAGGACTATCGCCACAATAACAAGTGAGATAGTCACATCTTTCCAATTGAAACTAGTCTTGTTGCTTGCTTTGTCTTCGGTACTTAAAGTATTGTAGGTAAGGCCGGCCAATTCGGCTTCTGTTTGAGCCGGATACGCCAAACTCACTGAAACCGCCAGCACAATACAGAAGAGGAAGAACCAGGCACTGAAAGTCAGAAAGTTCACCGTTGCCAGTGTGTGAATCACGGTGCCTTCAGCCAGGTTATCTGACTGCAACTCCAGTATAACTCTCAACATCCCCACAATGAAACCTACTACCAAAGTAGTGTAAGCTCCTTGTGAATTGATGCGTTTGAAGAAGATGGCCAACAAGAACACAGCGGTAATAGGAGGCGCAATGTATGACTGAACAGACTGCAGATATTCATACAATACTCCGGAAATATTCTGCATTATTGGAATCCAGAAAATGCCGAGAATCACGACAAATACTGTGGCCACTCTACCTATTCTCACTAATTTCTTCTGAGGAGTATCCGGGCGAAGTTTCTGATAAATATCAACAGTAAATAAGGTTGAACAAGAGTTGAACACCGATGCCAGAGAGCTCATCAGCGCGGCCAACAGACCCGCTGCCACCAGACCTCTCAAACCCGAAGGCAACAAATTACTCATCAATACCGGGAAGGCTTCATCGGGAGTGTCCCATTCAAGTTCCCCCTTCATTTTTAAGGTCAGAGCGATTATACCAGGCACAAGGAACAGCAATACTGGGAATAATTTCAACAAGGCTCCGAAAATGGTTCCTCTTCTACCCTCCTTCAGGTTTTTGGCAGTTAAAGCTCTTTGAACAATATATTGATCGGTACACCAATACCAGATTCCGGCAATCGTACTGGTTATGAACAATGGCAACCAAGGAAAATCAGGGTCGCTGTTGGGTCTCCACATATCCAAGTAATCAGGCCCTAAAGTAGCTTGAATTTCACCCCAACCTCCTACAGCTTCCAACCCAATCCAGGTAAGGGCCGCAGCACCTAAAACCAGCACAATGGTTTGCAGGGTTTCGGTATAAATTACCGCTCTCATTCCACCAAGCACGGTATAAATACCCGTCAGAATTACGGTGGCTAAAGCTCCTACCCAGAAATTGATTCCTAGAAGTGATGCCACAACGATTCCTCCCGCATAAATGGTAACCGACACTTTAGTCAGTACATAGGCTATTAATGATACTACAGACAGGAACCAGCGCGATTTTGCATTAAAGCGTTTTTCGAGAAACTCCGGCATGGTAAACACTCCACTCCGGGCATAAAAAGGCAGAAAAACCCAACCCAGCAAAAGAACCACCCAGGCCTGAATTTCATAAATGAGCATCGGGATTTTATCTCCGGCACCGGCACCGGCCAAACCCACCACGTGCTCAGAACCAATATTGGAAGCAAAAATGGAAGCACCCACTACAAACCAGCCAATATTTCTTCCGGCCAGAAAGTAGTCTTCTGTGCTATTGTTTTTCTTCAGAATAACCCAAATGGCTACCCCAAAAAGGATGGCAAAATATATTCCTATAAATACCCAATCCAGTGATTCTAAACTCTTCATTGTTAGCGGTTAAGTTTACTTGGTTTTAAAAACCATTTTAGTGGTTGAATTATAAGTCTCTCCCGGGTTCAATTCAACCGAAGGAAATTCAGGCTGATTTGGTGAATCAGGATAGTGCTGTGTTTCAAGGCATAGTCCGGATCTATAGGCATAAGACTGACCTTTTTTCCCTGTGAATGTACCATCGAGGAAATTCCCTGAGTAGAATTGAATAGCTGGCTCGGTGGTATAAATATCCATTACTCTGCCCGAAGTTGGTTCGTACAGTTCTGCGGCCAATTTCAATTGCTCAGAGGCATCTGAAAGCACCCAGCAATGGTCGAAACCACCACCTAACTTCAACTGCTCATTTTCTTGGGTAATATCCTGACCAACTCTCTTCATAGTAGTAAAGTCAAATGGAGTTCCTGAAACTGGTCTAAGCTCGCCAGTGGGAATTAAAGTAGCATCAACAGGCAAGAACTTATCTGCTTCAAGCATAAGTTCATGGTTCAGAATTGTAGACTTATCGGGTCCTAAGTTATAGTATGAATGATTGGTAAGATTAATTACCGTTTTCTTGTCGGTAGAAGCCTTGTAGTTAATCTCAACGCTATTGTCGTTACCTAGCAAGTAGGTCACCTCCATAGCCAAGGTTCCAGGATAGCCTTCTTCACCGTCAGGGCTGGTGTATGTCATCACCACTCCAGCTCTATCGCCTTCTGTAATTTCTACTCCAGACCAAACTACTTTGTCGAAGCCCACATTTCCTCCATGAAGGTGATTCTGACCATCGTTGGTAGCCAATTGATAAGGCACTCCATCAAGCTCAAATTTACCGTTGGCAATGCGGTTTCCGTATCGACCAATGATTCCTCCGAAGTAAGGATTTTGCTCCAAATAGCCCTGAATGTTATCATGCCCCAGAACTACATCCGACAAGTTGCCATCCCTATCCGGTACGACAATCGATTGAAGGATTCCTCCAAAAGTAATCACCGACATTTTTGCTCCAGAAGCATTTTGAGCAGTGAATTTCTCTATGGTAGTACCATTAGGCAAGGTTCCAAAAGTGCTTTTGCTAACCTGAGGCGCCTTAGATTCTGTTTTGGTAGATTCAGAGGAACCAGAAGAGCCTCCGCAACCCACCAAGGCAATTGCTGCCAGTAAGATATATAGCTTTTTCATAGGTAATTAGTGTTGAAATAAGTGATAATATACTTCATTCCACTTGAGTTGATCTTTGAAATCACGAGTTTTTGTCTCTTTGTCAATAACTACTAACTCAATTCCAGCAATTTCCGCAAAATCTTCAAAATACTCTGTGGTGAGCGCCTTACTGAAAACAGTATGGTGAGCACCTCCAGCTAAAATCCAGGTCTGTGCGGCTACCTGCATATTCGGGTATGGATCCCATAATACTCGAGCTACCGGAAGCTTAGGCAAATCATGTTCAGGGGCAACGGCCTCAACCTCATTCACCAGCAGCCTGAATCGGTTGCCCATGTCAATGAGTGATGCATTCAAAGCTTCTCCGGAAGCTACATCGAATACCAAACGAGCAGGATCATCCTTACCTCCAATTCCAAGAGGATGCACCTCACAGCGAGCTTTACCCATGGCAATAGAAGGGCAAATCTCTAGCATATGCGAACCCAGCACTCTCGATCTACCCTGACGGAAATCGTATGTATAATCTTCCATGAAAGAGGTACCTCCTTCAAGGCCAGAATCCATCACTTTGGAAGCTCTTAGTAAAGCTGCGGTTTTCCAGTCTCCCTCAGCACCAAAACCATAGCCATCGGCCATCAATCTTTGAACGGCAATACCAGGCAGCTGCCTCAAGCCACCAAGGTTTTCAAAAGTATCGGTAAAAGCTCCGAAACCTCCATCAGTTAAGAAAGCCCTAAGTCCTGCTTCAATTTTAGCAGCATCCTTTAAAGCCGCAGTCACTGCATCGCCTTGAGGAATTTCATAGGTTGCCTGATACTCCTCCAAAAGTTTAGCTACTTCTGCATCAGTAACCGCATTAACAAATCTCTCTAAATCACTAATACCATAGCCATTAACAGAGCAACCAAAGCGCATTTGAGCTTCAACCTTATCGCCTTCCGTAACAGCCACTTCGCGCATATTATCACCAATACGCGCTACTTTCAGGTTTTTCATGGTATACCATCCAGCAGCAACTCTAGCCCAAACACCAATGCTGGCTAAAGCAGTCTTATCTTTCCAGTGACCAACCACTACCTTGCGGCTTTTCTTCATTCTTGAAGCCATAAAGCCAAACTCTCTTCCACCATGAGCCGACTGGTTCTCATTCATGAAATCCATATCTATCTCATCCCAAGGAATCTCAGTATTATACTGAGTGTGGAAATGCAGCAAAGGCTTATTCAAAACCTGAAGACCATTGATCCACATTTTTGCCGGAGAGAAGGTATGCATCCAAACCATTACTCCAATACATTGGGTTGTATGATTGGCCTCTTCACAAACCTTGAAAATTTCGCTTGGTGTGGTAACTACCCCTTTATATTTTACAGAGACAGGTATTTGAGATTGGGCATCTAAATGCTGGGCAATCTCTTCTGAATGTGTGGCCACATTCCTTAGGGTTTCTTCACCATAAAGGTGCTGACTCCCAGTTACAAACCATATCTCGAATTGACTTAAATCGTTCATCAGTGTAGTTGTAATTCTTCTAATTTCAATTGTTCAAAATCCTTTATAAAGTCTACTATCCCCGTAATCCCTTCAAACTCTTTGGGCTCATGGGTAGTAGTTATAATTACTGTATTGCATCCGGCATTGGCCGATGCCTTGGCTCCTGTTGGTGAATCTTCAAACACTACGCATTCATTAGGTTCGAAGCCCAAAGAAGCACATGCTTTCAGAAAAATCTCAGGATGAGGTTTTCCATGGCTCACACTTTTAGAGTGAAAAGTAGCCGTGAAATATTTTCTTAAGTCAAGATTGTCTAGCACAAAGTCTACATTCTCAGGAGGGGCTGCTGAAGCCACTACCATAGGCACTCCTTTCGCATCCATCTTCTGTATAAAGTCCAGGCAGCCGTTGATTAGCTTCAAATCTTTGAGGAAGATTTCGCGGTACATACTCTCCTTCTTCCAGGAGATTTCCTTTCGTTCTTCAGGAGTGTATTTATCGCCAAAAAGTCTTTCCAGAATCTCTTCATTGATTCCATGAATCTTCTCCTTCACTACTTCCAATTCAAGAGGTAATCCATGCTCTGCCAATACCTGTTGCCAAGCCCTGTGATGCACCATCATATTATCTACCATAGTGCCGTCCATGTCGAATATTACGCCTTTCATGACTGGCCGTAGTAAGAATTTGGGCCATGCTTTCTCTCATAATGCTTCTTAATGAGTGCATCTTTAAGGCGCGGAGCATTCGGATTAATTTGCAAGCTCAGGTAGGCCATTTTCGCCAGCTCCTCTAATACTTTGCTATTGTAAACAGCCTTAGCAGCAGTTTTACCCCAGGTAAATGGTCCGTGATTTCCCAAAAGAACCATTTCAACCTCTTTGTAGTCAAGGTTCTTTTCAGCGAAACAATCCAAAATCTGATGCCCGGTATTGTATTCATAGTCACCTTGAATGAGTTCGTCACTCATTGGCATAGAGCAGGGAATATCTTCGGTCAGATGGTCGGCATGGGTGGTGCCCATAATCGGAATATCTCTCTGAGCTTGTGCCCAGGCCACTGAATAGGTGGCGTGAGTATGAGAGATTCCTCCTATGGTTTCCCAGGATTTGTAAAGGAAAGCATGGGTTTTGGTATCAGAAGATGGCCTCATATTTCCTTCGAGCACATTATTGTCGAAATCCATGATGACAATATCTTCCGGTTTCAACACTTCATAGGGCACCCCACTTGGTTTGATGGCAAACACACCCTTCTCTCTATCTACTGCACTTACATTTCCGAAAGTGTACACCACCAAATCCAGCTTAGGCAACTGCATATTGGCTTCATAGCACTCTTCTTTTAAGGCTTTAAATTCTGACATTTTTACGATTTGTTATTGATTTGGCTTTCTACAAAATCGCCAAGTAACTCGTATTTTCTATACAGTTTTTCATAAATGGCTACTTGCTCTGGCTGAGGGTGATACGTGTGTTC
Source organism: Cytophagia bacterium (assembly GCA_013373005.1). Lineage (GTDB taxonomy): Bacteria > Bacteroidota > Bacteroidia > Cytophagales > Cyclobacteriaceae > Roseivirga. Next base: position 13,248 of record JABXIP010000457.1, read on the forward strand.
GAACCCATTTCCCATAGCTAGAATTGCAGCCTGCATATTGGGGTGAATTCCTGCAGCCACAGCAGCATACATAGCAGCTCCCAAAGCTGGTGCTTGTTCAGAAACAGCGACCATGATCGGCATATTCAGCACATTGGCGAGCGTTTGCATAATGAAGCCCGATTTTTTGGCTACTCCACCAATGCCCACAATGGTCTCAATCTCTACTCCTTCTTCTCTGAACC
>JABXIP010000279.1 GCA_013373005.1 Cytophagia bacterium
AACTCAGGTCAGGAAGGCTTTCATTGGTTAGATAAAATTCTCGAAATCGATCCTTCTGCTGTAGTAGTACTCATTACGGCTTTTGGTTCGGTAGACATGGCTGTAAGGGCCATTAAAACCGGAGCCACAGACTTTGTGATGAAGCCTTGGGAAAATGAGAAGTTGTTAGCCACGATGCTCTCAGCGATTAAGCTGAGGTCTTCTAAGGCAGAGGTTCAGCAACTCAAAGACCAACAGGAACTTATGCGTGAAGAATTAGACCATAAGTTTAAAGATATTATCGGCCAATCAGCAGCCATGATCAGGGTGTTCGACACCATTGAACGAGTAGCTGAAACCGATGCTAATGTGCTGGTTTTGGGTGAAAACGGAACGGGCAAGGAACTCATTGCCAGAGCCATTCACCGCAACTCCAAGAGAGCTGATAAACCTTTTGTGACGGTAGATTTAGGAGCCATTACTGAAACGCTTTTCGAGTCTGAACTTTTCGGTCATGTCCGTGGCGCGTTCACCGATGCTAAAACCGACCGGGCAGGCAGATTTGAAGTGGCTAATGGCGGTACGCTTTTCCTCGATGAAATAGGCAACCTCTCTCCTGCGCTTCAGGCTAAATTATTGACTGCGCTGCAGAATAAGCGCATTTCCCGTGTCGGTTCGAACAAGGTACTCGATGTAGACATTCGCCTGATCTGTGCTACCAATATGCCACTCTATGAAATGGTGCAAAAGGGTGAATTTAGGCAAGATCTACTATATCGAATCAACACCATTGAGCTTACCTTGCCTTCTCTCAAAGAGCGAAATGAAGACATTAGAATATTAGCCGAACACTATTTGGAGCAGTTTGCGAAAAAGTATAACAAGGACATCTACAAGTTCTCTGAAGCTACCATTAAACGACTGGAGAAATACCATTGGCCGGGTAATGTTCGAGAGCTTCAACACGCGGTAGAAAGAGCTGTAATTATGAGCAGAGACAATATTCTGCAGCCTGAAGACTTTTTCTTCAATGCTTCAAATCAGCCGAAAGATCAGAGCGAGATCAATCTGGAGCAGTATAATCTGGAAGATGTGGAGCGAATTCTCATTCGTAAAGTGCTGGCCAAGCATAATGGAAACATTACCCATGCTGCTCAGGAACTGGGCCTTACGCGATCATCTCTTTACCGTAGACTGGAGAAGTATGGGCTTTAACCGTTTTCGCTTATTTGTACTACTACGGGTGATTGTCCTTTTCATCACCGTTTCGGCCTTCGTTTACCTTATTTTCTTCGATGAGAAGTATGTAACCACAGTAGTCACCGGCTTCCTCATCATCTTCGAGGTCTTTGAGCTTTTCAACTACATAGAAAGCACTAATAAGAAGCTCAGGCGCTTTTTCGATGCCATCAAATACAACGACTTCAACATGAGTTTTACCCACGACAATAAGCTGGGTAAAACCTTCAAAGAGCTCAATATGGCCTTTAAGGAAGTTATTGATGCCATTTTGCTGGAACGCCAAAAGCGAGAGGAGTTCTTTCAGGAATTGCAGGTGGTGGTAGAAAACATCGCCTCCGGTATTGTGTCAATCGATGAGGAAAACAAGGTCAAATTCATCAACCGCTCAGCTCTTAACCTGCTGAACCTTAACAACGACCGAAATGTATCCATCAACCGGTCCTACCCAGAAATCAGGGAGATTTTAATGGAACTGGGTACGCATTCAAGAATCATTTATAAGACCAAGAATGGCAATGAGCTGGCGGTATTTATCAGCCGATATAAATTGGGCAGCGAGTCGTTCCGTCTGCTGGCTTTTCAAGACATTAAAGCGGAGCTACAATCGCGAGAGTTGGAAGCCTGGCAGAACCTGACCAAGGTGCTGAGACATGAAATTATGAACTCCATAGCCCCTATCTCTTCCCTCACCTCAACGCTTAAGGAAGTAATTGCTGAAGATGTACAGCGTTCACCTGATGCCAACCTGATTTCTGACGACAGCCTGGACGACCTTGAAGAAGGTCTGCGTACCATTTCAGGTCGATCTGATGGGCTGATCAACTTCATCAATGCCTACCGTGATTATACCAACCTTCCGGAGCCAAACCTACAGAGGCGCGACATTAACAGAGTGGTTGAAAGTGCAGTGGCTCTAATGAAGAATGAATTCACTGAAGATCAACTGACCTTGCGGGTTCTAAAGCGCGAAACCATTGTTGACTTAGATGAGCAATTAATTGAGCAGGTGCTCATTAACCTAATCAAGAACGCCAAGGAAGCCGTTGAAAATCAGCAAGATGGAAAAGTTGAAGTAAATGTTGACTTCCGTGACGCGCAAACCACTGTCTCAATTCAGGACAATGGACCGGGCATTACAGAAGAAGCTAAAGAGAAGATATTTATGCCCTTCTATTCCACCAAAAAGCGCGGCTCAGGTATTGGACTCAGCCTCTCGAAACAAATTATGCAACTCCATGGTGGCGACTTAAGAGTAGAGAGTGAGATTGGTAAGGGGGCGTGTTTTGTTTTGAGTTTTTAATAAAAACCCGAAATGATAACTTCTTGTAACACACGTTTACCACCCTATGAAAAGACTTACACTGACACAATTAAAAAACATCTGCTTATCTATAAGAGAAAGTATTGAGCTGAATAAAAGTAAAACCAATCTCTTTAAGGAATTTCCGCAAGGGTGCTGTCGTGATGCAAGTTTAATAGTGGGGATAATTCTGAAAAAAATGGGAGCCATAGAGTTGGTCTATTGCCGTAGAGATTTTGATTTACATTACAAGAGTCATGCATGGTTGGAATACAATAGTTTTATAATTGATATCACTGCGGATCAATTCGATACTACCATACCAAATGTGATAGTTAGCAGAACTCCAATTATGCCATTTCACCAAAAACAACATGAAGAACCCTTAACTTTTTCAATTGCCGGGATGGATGCCATTGACCTACTAAAGGACATGGAGATTATAGAAGGCGCTTTGAGCCCCAAATTCTCGTCTTAGTCTCTATCTAAAAAAGACCAAAGCGAGCTATTTAAGGAGAATTCTCTATTTTAAAAATTTAAACCTTAACCCAATAAAACACTTCATTTATGTTCAGCTTATTTAAAAAGAAGGGAACTCAAACATCTTCGAGTGATTCTGAAAATCAAAAGGGTGTAATAGGTGAATATTATGAGTCAGGCAAACCAGTCATTGTAAAGTTTGTAAATGAAATACCTAATGATGAAACAATTAGAAACCTACCGTGGCTTACCATTATCTCATGGAAATATGACCCTGAGATAAATAATGGTATGCCACCTAAAGAGGTCAATGAAAAGATGATAAAGCTTGAAAATGCTTTAGAGGTTTTCTATTCCATTGTCAACACAAGGTGGATATATAATCGCACAGGAAATGGATTGAAGGAATTCAACTACCAAATATCAGATAGAGATCAATTCATCAAAGAACTCAATAAAGCTCTTAGGGGGCATGAACGATATCCAATTGAAATAACCTTTTATGAAGACTCTGACTGGAAGGAATTTAGAAAACTTGTTAAGGATTTTGAGCAAGCCTAAACATAGAAGCTCTTTCGTTTAATCAGTTTACACTTAACTCTTTCATTTAGGCCATTTCCAATTAAACCCAATTCACTTCATTTCGTTATTTTGAATAATTACGATTATGGAAAATTTAAGTCTTTATACTCTAATTAATAATCTCCCAGGCCATGTAAAGCAGGAGGTTCGAAATTTTTTGGTGTCTCTCAAGAAGAAGGCAAAGAAAAGTGAGGAAAGCCCTAAGAGTCGAGAATTTGGAGTACTTAAGGGTATGATTTCTATATCCGAAGATTTTGATCAGCCACTCACCCTATCTTAGTCCCTCAATCCCCCGCCTGTAAAGAATAATCAACTGAATAACGATGGCCAAAACGATCAATACATAGACTTCTAATTGGGTAAATAGCTCAACTGAGTCTGTCTCTCTTTTGGTGATTGAACCCTGTCTACCCCTAACTCCAGTCCTAGGCGTCTTGCAAAAACCTAGTTTCAAAATCTCACTTAGACCTTTTTTTAACTGAATTTTCAAAACTGATTCTAATAAACCTGAATAAAAGTTAAACTCGATTCAAACTTTTGTTTTGGAATAGAAGGACGCCTATCATTGATTAAATCAAACAAAACCATCAATGAAACATACTGCAAAATTAATCATTTGCTGCGCCCTATTTGTTTCCAGTCTCGTCCATGCACAAGACAGCCTAGGTGTGAAAGAAATTGGATTATTCGCTACAAGTCAAAATCAAGGAATCACCTACAGATTCGGGTCAGAAAGAAAACTATGGAATTCCAGCCTTTATGGAAGCGCTTACTCCGGTTCTGATTATCGGAACAGATTTGGTTTAGAAGCTGGAAGAGAATGGAGATATCCTCTTTCATCAAGGGCTTTTATCCGATTTGGTGGAGGAATAGGATATTCATTTGACAGAGTCAAAGAAAGAGTAAGCAGTAATGGGGTCATTAATTATAATCGAAAATATGACGAACACTCACTTTATCTATATGGCTTTGCCGGCATCAATTACGACATAACTAGAAAATTTTCCTTGGGGCTCAGTTTTAAACCTTATGGAGGTTATTCTCATGTTGACTATAACAATGAGAACTCAACACCAACAGAAAACAAATCTGGAACCTATGGATTTAATGTTTTCAATTCTAATCGAGATTTTCTGGAGTTGTCATTAGCTTTTAGGCTGGGTAAGAGGAAAAAGTAAACTTTAGCTTTAGCTTTAGCTTCATCTCAATCTAGTCTTGGCGTTTCGCTGAGACTAGAAACCTGAAACCTCAATCCTTACTCGGCCTGTAAAGAATAATCACTTGAATAACGATGGCCAGAAAGATCAGCACATAGATTTCCAGTTGAGTAAAGAGTTCGATAGAGTCCGTGGCTCTTTTGGTAATGGAAACCTGTCTTCTCCCCTCACTGATTTGAATATCGGAAAGGTCGTCCAGATTGGCTTCTATTTGGCTAATCATGCCAAGCAGGTTACTTTCAACTTCAGGGTTATCCGCTTCAACTTGGCTTTCCGCTGCCAAAAGGCTCTGAATATTCGCCTTCAGCTCTTCAAAAACTACCCCTTCATTATCTGTCAGCTTAGTGGCTTCATACCTTTCAATAAGGGTACTTAAGTTTCGGTTGACCGCCTGATTGTCTTGAGTAAAAAACTGCTGGTCTTCAGTTAGAATGGCTACTTTCTTCTTCTGCATGTCCTTATACATGTCCAAAATTAGGTCCTTCACCACTAACCTGTCTTCATAAATAGTCATTACAGATTCTTTTACCTGCACAAAATTACTCCGGTCGACTAGATTGGTAGCTGCGATTAATAGAAACACTAAGGATATACCGAGTATCCACTTAAGTTTAGTTAAAAATGCCATAGGTGTTGGATAGTTAGTAACTCACAAGATATACTCGCCAAACCACCAACTTGTTCCAAATTTGAATGGCTTTTCAATGAGTGGTTGAATGCTGGCTGAATCGAACACACAAAACACTCTGGTTCTATAGAATTCCCTTAACTTTTAAACATAATCTAATTTCTTATCGTCTCTCTATTGTCTCATTAAGAGGCATTTATAAAGTCTATTCAAATACGCCAAATCTTATGAAAGCAGCAGTAACCACCCAATACGGAGCACCGGAAGTAATTCAAATTCAAGATGTGCCCAAACCGGAAATTAAGCCCAATGAAGTTCTAATTAAGGTTAAAGCTGCCGCTGTTAACTCGGGCGATGTAAGAATCAGAGGTTTGAGAGCAGGCGGAATCACTCCCTATATCATGAAGCTAATCTTTGGCTGGAATAGGCCGGGCAATGGCATTCAGGGTTTAATGTTTTCTGGAGTAATAGAAGAAGTAGGTGCCGAAGTAAA
>JABXIP010000240.1 GCA_013373005.1 Cytophagia bacterium
ATTCCATTGGAGGAGTATGACAAGTTTCTAGATGAATTCAATCCCGTCAAATTCGATGCAGATACTTGGGTGAAAATGGCTAAAGATGCTGGTATGAAATATATCGTCATCACCAGCAAACACCATGATGGCTTCGGCCTATTCGACTCCAAAACCTCTGATTTCGATGTCATGGCTACGCCTTTCAAACGCGATATTCTCAAGGAGCTTTCAGAAGCCTGTGAGAAGGAAGGCATCAAACTGTGTTTCTATCATTCCATTATGGACTGGCATCATCCAGACTATTTACCCAGAAGAGAGTGGGAGAAGACTCGTACGGTTGATGGAGCTGAATTCCCTCGCTATGTCGATTATATGAAGGATCAATTGAAGGAGCTGATCACCAATTATGGAGAGCTGGGAGTGCTTTGGTTCGATGGTGAATGGGAAGACACCTGGACGCATGCAGATGGGGTAGAGCTTTACGATTACGTTCGCAGCTTACAGCCGAATATAATTATCAATAACCGTGTCGATAAGGGACGCCAGGGCATGCAAGGCCTGACCAAAGAAGGTGACTTTGTAGGTGATTTCGGTACGCCTGAACAGGAAATACCCGCTACGGGTTTACCTGGAGTTGACTGGGAAAGCTGTATGACCATGAATGATCATTGGGGTTACAATAAGTACGATAACAACTGGAAATCGTCTGAAGACCTGATTCAGAAGCTGGTGGACATTGCATCGAAAGGAGGGAACTTCCTTCTCAACATTGGTCCTAAAGCTGATGGCACCTTCCCTCAAGAAAGCATTGAAAGACTCGCCACTATTGGCGATTGGATGGATGTTTACAGCGAGTCCATTTATGGCACACAAGCCAGCCCAATTGCTGAGGTAGAATGGGGAAGAATCACTCAGAAGAAAATAGAAAATGGAACCAGAATTTACCTGCACATCTTTGATTGGCCGGAAGATGGGAAGCTTAAGCTAGAGGGGTTGAAAGGAAGGTTGTCCGGGGTAGGTATGCTCATCAAAGATTGGGAAAGGTTCACTGTTGATGTTGATGAAAAGAACTATAGCTATGTGGTCAATCTACCAGATATTGAACCTAATGCCTCTGACGAAGTGATTTGGCTGGATTTTAAGGATTAATGGCCTCACCGCACCCGTCATTCAGAGCGAAACGCAGTGAAGCGAAGAATCTCCAAGTGTATTCACCAGAATAAGGAGATTCTTCGGTCGTATTATCCTTGATATCTATCAGGATAATCCTCCCTCTGAATGACGCTTAAACAAGCTACTTTATCAGCTTTTAAACCACTATTTGCTTTTCTAATTTTATTAGTTATAACTTTGTATAACATACATTATTATAACAGATGAAAAACAAAGGTCTAGGTGAGTTCGAAGAATTGGTTTTGCTAGCGGTATGCATTCTGAAAGGAGAGGCGTACGGCATCAACGTAAAACAGGAAGTGGAGAAACATTCAGGTCGCTCCGTGTTGCTGGGCGCTGTTCATATTACCCTTTACCGACTTCAGGACAAAGGCCTGTTGAAATCCGAAATGGGAGGCAACACTGAAAAAAGGGGAGACAGGCGCAAACGCCTTTTCGAAATCACTACGCAAGGGATGAAGCAGCTAGAGGCCGCTCAGGATGTCCGTCAGAAAATGTGGTCACTTATTCCTCAGCTCAATTCAGGTCAGTAATGTCAAGCCTAAAGCAACCCAGACTGGCGAATTGGCTCCTTTCCAAAATGGTCGGAGAGGAGTTACAGGAAGAATTCTTCGGAGATCTGCAAGAAATCTATGAAGACAGGGTGGCTACCAAAAGTAAGTTCTACGCCAAGTGCATGTATTGGGTCGATGCATTGCACCTACTCCTTGGCTTTTCATCATTTAAAATTTTCAAAACTCAAAACCACAACACCATGATGCTCAAATCTATGTTCATTATTGCCTGGCGCAATGCCATCAGGCAAAAGCAATTCACGCTACTCAATATCCTGGGTCTTACCATTGGAATCAGCATTTCGCTGACCATTGGCTTATATGTTTATCACGAAAGGAATTACGACAATTTTCTAGATCAGAAGGCCAATATCTATCGGGTTAATCAACCCAATATCTGGGGAGATTGGACCGAAATGAGTTCAACCACAGGGCCTAATGTGGCTGTTGCCCTCAGGGAAGAGGTGCCGGAATTCAAAGAGGTAACCCGCATTTTGGATCAGGGCTCACAGTTTACCCGCTACAAGGATGATGAAGGTCGTGTGCTTTCATTTAAGGAAGATCAGCTGTATTGGGCAGAGGAGAATTTCTTTAAAGTATTCGACTATGAAATGCTGGTCGGAAACTCGGAAACAGCCTTGGATGCTCCTATGTCCATTGTTTTAACAGAGAGTGCCGCAAAAAGCTATTACGGAATGGCGCAGGTTTTAGGTAAAACATTAGAAATGAGGGAGTGGGACGGAACCTGGAAAAGCTATATGGTGACGGGAGTTCTTAAAGATTTGCCAACGCAAAGCCACCAGCAGTTCGATATGTTAGTATCACTGAGCAGTAAGAAAGATCAAATGGGCAGGGATGGCTGGAAATGGATATGGACAGCTTTTTCAACCTATGTTTTGGTCGATGAAGGAGCGGATGTTCCTTTAATCAATGACAAACTGCAGGCCATTCCTCCCAAATATGCGCCACCTACTACAGAAAGAATATTTAACCAGAGCTTTGAAGAATTTACTGCAGGAAATCCTTGGAAGCTGGATTTGCAAGCGTTGCCGGAAATCTATCTGTCTTCACAGCCGGGCTATAATGCTTTCGGGCCGGTTGGCAATGCTCAATTTGTACAGATTTTTATGGCTATCGGTTTTGTGGTGCTACTGCTGTCTTGTATCAATTTTATGAATCTTTCAACTGCGAGATCATCGAGTAGGGCCAAAGAAGTAGGGGTGAGAAAGGTACTTGGATCATTAAGAACCACACTAATCAGACAGTTCGTATTCGAGTCTGTGTTGTTTGTGGCAGTGAGCACACTAATGGCCATTGTCATTGTCAACTCCTCTCTGGGCTGGTTCAATGTTTTGGCTCAAAAAGAATTGTCATTGAAGCCAATCTTGATGGATCCGGGATTATGGGCAGTTTTGATTGGTTTTGTACTCTTTTTAGGACTTTTATCCGGTAGTTATCCGGCTTTTTACCTGTCTTCCTTCAAGCCCATTGAAGTGATTAAGGGAAAGATTAGCAAAGGACAAAAGGGCAAAGCTTTGAGAAATGGATTAGTTGTTTTTCAATTCTCCATTTCTATCTGCCTGATTATTTGCTCACTATTCGTTCAAAGACAGTTGAGCTATACATCCAATCTAGACCTTGGATTATCCGATGAAAATGTACTTCAAATCCATAATATAGAACAATATGGCTTCGATACGAAGGTGATTAAGTCCAAGCTGCAAGGGATTGCAGCTGTTTCGGTAGTTGGTAAATCTTTTGGAGTGCCTCCGAATGTGATGTCTGGAGATCGCTATCGTTCCACCGAGCCCGAGGCGCAGGTATTCCAGCTTAATAACCTAAGAATAGATGAGGATTATTTGAATGTATTAGACATCGAATTCCTTGCGGGCAGAAACTTTGATATCGAGCGCCCTACTGATAAATATTCGGTAATTCTGAATGAAGCAGCGGTTAAGCTTTTAGGCTGGACAACAGAAACTGCGGTAGGTAAGTCTGTGGCCGTGGCCTCAGGAAATGTAGATGAGTTTGAGGTGATTGGAGTA
>JABXIP010000183.1 GCA_013373005.1 Cytophagia bacterium
TGTTCCGCGTACTCAAGCTCCTGAACCTCATTATTGATGGCAAAAACCTCTGTAGGTTCAAGATAAACCGTCTGCCCAGTGGCAGACTCACCATGAATAAAGCCCTTAACCCTCCTCTTATATTCAGCCAGAACAGGAATTACCATTCTACCATTTCTGATAGTTATAGAAACATCATCTGGAGTAAAACCATCCTTCTTGGTTCTACTGATAATATTGTCTAAAACTCGTCTTAGCCGTTGCTTCTCACTAAGAATCCCTTTTCTAATTTCATGCAGTCTATCGGAGGCATTATCCTTTAGCTTTCCCCTCTCATCAAAAACACGGGCCAAAGACCAAAGCAAATCTTCATCGAATACTATGGGATATGTGAGCTCCGAAAGCACTGGGTAATCTTCTCTCTTTTGCTGAAAGAAATCGAGGCATTTATCTAGCGTCTTCAGGCTAAGAATGACGTCAAACAACTCTTCTTCCAGTAGATAGGAATTGTCTACTCTGATTTTGCCAAAGAGTGGAGAAAGGTCTATGTAATTGGAGTTGGGAAATAGTTCTTGTGAACTAATGATGCGCACAAACTCATCGGTTTGGCTGAGCCACATCTCCACATTTTGTTTATCTGCAGAGAATTTAACCTTATCGACAAAATTCTTTCCCAGGTTACTTTCACAGGCCTCTTTGAGAAGCTCCCGTATTTTATCAAACCCGAGTTTTACTTCTAGATTGGAAGGGTATAGCATTAATAGTTATTCCTGTATTGTTGAGTATTTCTGGCTTTCAGGCTGTCAATAACAATATCTGTAACATCCAGATAGAGCTTTGGATGCATCAGATAGTAGTTGTAGCTATTGACATAACTTAAAGAATCGATTCCGTGTTTATCGAATATTCTTCTCTCCATAGCTTTGAAAACAGCATCGGCCGAATCGAGGCTCATACTTACTGTGCCTATCATACCTTCGGCTATCCTAATGTCAATCATTAGATCTACCATTTGCCCCTGGTTTAGGATTCCATCAGGCAGGTCTGCCTCATCACTTCCACAAGAGAATACGAAAAGTACAACCGTCAGTAAAAAAAGCTTTTTCGCCATATTAAGAGCCACTTATTTTCGCCTTTGTAATAGAACGACTGGCAAAGGTAAGGGTTATGTTAGTAGCAATCCTCTAATTAACCAAAATTAAGACTGTGAAAATCGCTCTAAAATCAAATTAATGATATTTTTAGGCCTTCATTATGGAGCACATCATTTCCAAGCTTAGGAAGTACGAAATTCAAATTAGAAAAGCCATAAATTCAAGGATGCAGGGTGATTTTCATTCTATATTCAAAGGTTCGGGTTTGGAGTTTGATGGCGTACGTGAATACCAATACGGAGATGACACCAGAACTATCGACTGGAATGTTTCTGCTAAAGGCCATGGTACTTTCGTAAAGACGTTTAAAGAGGAAAAGGAACAGACAGTTTTCTTCCTACTCGATGTAAGTGCTTCACAGGAAATTGGTACACCTGGGGCTCAGAAAGTGGATATCGGCAAAGAGATTACCGGTGTATTGACACTTTCGGCTGTAAAACAACAGAACAGGGTTGGCCTGCTCACTTTTTCAGATCAGAAAGAAAAATTCGTCAAGTCAGGAAAAGGCATCAAGCATGGCTATGCCATTATTCATGAGCTTTACAATCATAAGCCTCAGTCTACTAAAACCAATATAGATCTGGCCATTAAGAAGGCGCTGGAAATCATTCACAAGAAAAGCGTGATTATTCTCGTGTCTGACTTTATTGATGAGGGTTACGAACAAAGTCTCAGACTTTTAGCCAACAGGCATGACCTGGTAGTTTTGCATCTGAAGGACGACAGAGAAACTGAACTTCCTAGTCTGGGTATTGTACCGATTTACGATAAGGAGAGTAAAAAAACCGTTTGGGTGAACACATCTTCGAAAGACTTCCGTAAGAAGCTGGAGAAAACTTACACTTTCAACAAAGGGGAGCTGGAGAAATTTTGCCGCAAACACCAGATCAACTATCTGGAAATCAACACAAAAGACAACTACATTCCTCAACTCATAAAACTATTCAAGATCAGAAACAAAACGATGAAGCGTGATTAGAAGGGTAAGTGCATTTCTGATTTTATTTTTTGGGTTAATGACTTTGGTTTCGGCACAAGACATTAAGCCTACCGGCTATTTCCTGAAAGACAGTGTGAAAATCGGGGAGCTTGTTCCCTATTCACTAAGCTATAAAGACAAAAAGAATCGCCCTGTAATTTTTCCCGATTCACTTTATGATTTCTCTCCATTTGAGCTGCTAGACAAGTCCTATTTCGACACCCACTCTGATAGCATCAATAGTATAGACAGTGCTGTTTATTATCTGGCAACTTTTGAGATAGACACAGTTCAAAGCCTTTCACTTCCGGTGTTTGTCTTTACCGGAAATGACAGCATTCCTATTTTCAGTGAGAAGGATTCTATTATTCTGAATCAGGTAGTGACGCAGATGCCCGACTCAGTTAGCCTTTCCGAAACCAGAGCATTTCAGCCAGTTTCAAGGCAATTCAACTATCCATACTGGATCATTGCCTTAGTGTTATTAGGTATTATAGCATTGGTAGTTGGTGTCATTTGGGGTAAAGAGATTGCCAAGAGAATTAAGCTTTACAGGCTAATGAAGAAACTGGAGAAGTTTAAAGTGGAGTTCGATATGGAAATTGAGAACATTTCTTCAGACACTGAAAAGACCAAAATTGAGTCTCTTTTAAAATTCTGGAAGTCGTATATGGAGTCGCTGGAGCAAATTCCGTATACAAAACTGACTACTAAAGAGATTAATCAGATTCAGAACAATTCTTCATTGGAAGAAACTCTGAAGTCTATCGATAGAAATATTTACAGTACCCTTGCGGTAACGACACTTCAAAACGACTTTGAGTTTTTGAAGGACTATTCGGTTGATAGATATAACCATGTAACGGAGGTGATAAAGAATGCTTGACGAGTCGATATATCATTGGTTTTCACTGGAGTGGTTTACTCCTTCAGCGTTCAAATCGTTCGACTGGGCATACTTCTTTGTATTTTATGCCATACCACTAGTTATTCTGCTCTTCTTATTGAAGTGGCTGATTGGCACCCAAGTGAAGCAAAAGCTTCCGGTAGCTCTTCCTAAAAGAGATATCCAAAAGCATTGGACCGGCTACCTGAGATTAATCCCGAATATTCTTAAAGCATTAGCCCTGTTAATGATGTTGGTTGCTTTGGCCAGACCTCAGCGCACCAATGAAATGGTAGAACAATGGTCTGAAGGTATTGATATTGCCCTACTTATAGACATCTCAGAATCTATGCAGATTGAAGACTTCCAACCCAACAGACTGGATGCAGCCAAGGCTACTGCCCGAGACTTTATTGGCGGAAGGAATCAGGATAGAATTGGGCTTGTAATCTTCTCTGGAGATGCCTATTCACTCTCTCCACTTACTACCGACTATGAACTGCTTTACAAGTTCATTGATGAAGAAATTGACTTCAATAAAATTGAAAACAGAGGTACCGCCATTGGTAGTGCCATTGCGGTAGGTACCAATAGAATGCGTGAGTCTGATGCTGCCAGTAAAGTGATGATTCTACTCACTGACGGAGACAATACAGCAGGTAACATCGACCCAATTACGGCAGCTGAATTAGCCGCGGCTTACGACATTAAGATTTATACTATATGTGTGGGTAAAGAAGGTAAAGTACCTTATGGCAAAGACTTCTTTGGCAGAACAAACTATGTTGAAAATACAGTAGACGAGTCGAACCTCAGAGAAATAGCAAAAATTGGTTCTGGACAATTCTACAGAGTTTCTGACAATGCTGCCCTTCAAAATGTATTCGATTTGATCGACCAGTATGAGAAGGCCGAAATAAAGGAGACTCGTTATAAAAATACTACAGACTTCTATCCTATCTACCTGAAGTGGGGAATTCTGTTTTTCTTGCTGTTCATGCTATCTAAGAGCACCTTCGTCAGCAATATTCTGGAGGACTAAAAATTCCAAACTAGCCCAACACCATTGGATGTTACGGTAATATGTTCTAATAAATCAACCAGCTTTTGGTTTTTAGATTGAAGCACCGAATACATAATAACATCAAAGGCCAGAAGGAAGCCACCCTGTAATATTAATGATCGGCCATAACCTCTAAGAATATCCCGTTTCTTTTCTCTGGTTTTGGCCATTTCTTTCATCAAAAAGCCTCCAGTAATATAGGCAACATCAAGCCCTGCATTCATCAAAAGTATTTTTCCCATTTGATGATACTCACCAATTGTACCTGCTAAATCGATTGAGGAGGGATCCGTGATTAATGAATACCTCAACCCTGGAATGGCTAATCCTAAATTCACCACATTCCAGAAAATATTCATTCTATAAAAATGAGCCTGTTCATTGTTAGATGGGTTTCTTAGAGCAAACCCATTAACTCCCATATTACCAACAGCCCAACTGCTCAGTACAATCATTCCGATTTTATTGACCTGAAGTCTTTCCTGATTAAAGTCTCCCAAACTTCCCTGTGCCAAAGCATCGAATGTAAATAGAGAAAAAAGCACACAAATAAAGATCAGCCTCTTGTTCATGATTTTAGTGTTGACAAGAAGCTAACTAAGAAAGAAGCAAAGGGTTTAGGTCAGAAAAGAACTACTCCAAATTCAACTAGAACAAAATTGAATAGCCGAAGGCTAAAAAGTATTAGCGCTATACCCACTACCCTATTCATGATTTTCATAAAACGCGGAGTAACGATCTGGCTAAGCTTGGTTGCGAAATAAGACTTAGCAACATCAGATAGGAAAACAGTGGCTATAAGCACCACAAAAAAGCTAATGGATTGATTCGTATTGTATTCAAAGTCGAGAGTCACTTTACTGATAATTCCCAGCCAAAAGAAAAGTACAAATGGATTAATTCCGTTGAGCAAAAAGCCTTTCATTATCTGCTGAAACCACTGTGTGTCTTGTTGATGAAGTTGCTTCAACCCTTTTTTAGGGACAGGTTTTGCCAAATAGACGATTCCAAAACCTAGCATAATAAGTCCACCAATACCGCCTAGCCACATATTGAACTTCGGATTATCGACTAGTTGTGAGATGCCGAGATAGGTAACCACTATATAAAAACTGTCGCTTAAGGCTATTCCAATGGCCATGAAGAAGCCAGACCAGAAACCCTTCTCTATTGAATTCTGAATTAGGGCGAAGAAAACCGGGCCTATTAATACACAAAGCAGTAAGCCAAATAAAAAGCCGTTGACAACAATATCCATTCTACTTATTTCAGGCTTCTTGTTTTAAATAAGCTAACCAGCTTTCTAATTTCTCCTTCTTTAAGACTCTTGGGAATTTTGTCTGGCCGCCCTCTTTGCCTATAGACTTCATCCAGCCATAGAACACTTTATTTGGCAGCACATTGAAATGGATATTCCTTAAAGCATGCTTGCGCTCCACAGCGTAGTCATCGTTCAGCTCTTTTAGGTAACCATCTACTTTTTCCTTCAGCAATTCTTTATCCACCTCTCCATCTACACCAACATACCAATGGTGGGCAAATAGACTACCATCCGGCATTCCGGCAACGGTAAATTCCTTCACCACAATATCTAGCTCATTAGCAGCCAGCTGAACTGCCTTGTTCATATTATCCACCGAAAGGTGCTCGCCACAGAGGCTGAGAAAATGCTTGGTCCTTCCTGTAATGATGATTTCCGAACTATGTTTATCAACCACTTTAACAGTATCACCTATTAAATATCTCCATGCACCAGATACGGTTGAAATAAGTAAAGCATACTCCTTGTTCTCTTCGGTCTGATCTACCATCAGAGCCTCTGCATCGGACCTGATATGCCCATCATCATCGAAGTTTTGCTCATTAAAAGGAACGAATTCATGAAAGATTCCCCCATTAAGCATCAATCGCATAGACTTCTTATCGGGTGCATCTTGAAATGCAATAAATCCTTCAGAAGCCAA
>JABXIP010000378.1 GCA_013373005.1 Cytophagia bacterium
GCTTCAATTTCTTCCTTAGGCAACAAAGTAAATACCTTAATGAAGTTGGCAGCATCTTCATCAGAAGTATTCAGCCAGTATTGGTAGAACTTGTATGGAGAAGTCTTCTCTGCATCAAGCCAAACGTTTCCGCCTTCAGACTTTCCAAACTTGGTTCCATCAGCTTTCTTAATGAGAGGAGCAGTCATGGCAAAAGCTTCACCCTGAGCCTTTCTTCTGATCAATTCTGTACCAGTAACAATGTTTCCCCACTGGTCGGAACCACCCATTTGAATTTTGCAATTCAGGTTTTCGTACAAATGGTAGAAATCGTAGCCCTGCACCAATTGGTAGGTGAACTCAGTAAATGACATTCCGCCTTCCAAACGGTTCTTCACAGAATCTTTAGACATCATGTAGTTCACGGTGATGTGCTTCCCTACATCACGAATAAACTCTAAGAACCCAATGTCTTTGAACCAGTCGTAGTTGTTCACGATTTGTGCTGAATTCTCGCTGTCATCGAATTTCAGGAATTTCTCCAGCTGTTTTTTCTGAGAATTCAGGTTGTGATTGAGTGTCTCAATATCGAGCAATGGTCTCTCTGCAGATTTCCCTGAAGGGTCGCCTACCAAACCTGTAGCACCACCCACCAAAGCGACAGGCTTGTGGCCAGCTCTTTGCAAGTGTACGAGAAGCATAACAGGTACAAGGTTACCAATGTGCAATGAGTCAGCTGTCGGGTCGAATCCCACATAACCGGTTGTCATTTCCTTGCTCAGTTGCTCATCTGTTCCGGGCATCATGTCATGGATCATGCCTCTCCACTGTAACTCTTCAATCAGGCTATTGCTCATGGTAATTTTATTTCGGAGGGCAAATATAGAAGATGGTGAGAGAGGTTGAAAGGAAAAGGTGATCAGTGTTTGGTTAATTAGGGAATCAGAAACAGAGAATCGGTGCAAGTATTCAAATTGCCATCCCTAAATCCCCTGAAGGGGACTTTAGTTTCATCTATTCAAGAATCTTCATTACAAATCTCCATCAGAGTCTCACACAGTGGACTCTGATGAATTGTGCTAAGATGCTCAGAGTCACTTTCAGGAGACTACTGAGCGGGTTGCTTGCCTAAGGATGGCAGCCATATCTTCACAAAGCTTGTAGTGCTACTTAAATAAAAAAAGCTCCAAAGGAGCCTTTTGTTAAGATCTTAATATTGCTGACGTATGTAAAGTGCCTAGTTAACAATTTCCCAATCAACTAATCAACTAATCACCAATTACCCCAAAACTACCAGGCTACAGTTCCATAATTATCCTTCTGGTCACCCGAACCGGTCTTTTTAGCAAAAGTAACGTCTTTGGTAGACCTGGAAGGGGAGCTGGTATTCACTTCAGGGATTTCAACCTCTTTTCCAACGGTAACCTTGCCATTCATTTCTGCGCCATTTTCAACGGAGATCTGCTTGGCAAATATTTTCCCGTAGACTCTTCCTGCCTGAGCAATATGTAAATGTCCATTGGAAAGGACATCCCCATTCACATAACCTTCAATGGTAATATCGGCTCCGCTTAGGTTTCCACCAATCTCTCCATGAGCACCTATAATGATTCTCTCTACAGAGATTAAGTCTCCAGTTACATGACCATCGACCCTAATACTGTGCTCTGATTTCATGTTACCGGAAATCATACAGCCACTCCTTATTTGAGTAATATAGGTAGAAGGATTTTGAACGGTTTCAGGCTTTCTGCTCATTAATATTCAGCGGGAATAGAAGATTCTACAGTTGTATTGTTGTCATCATAAATGGAAACAATAGTAGTGGCGTTTCCTACATCAAGCCCAACGGCATTTCCCTTTACACCGCCATTAAGCTGGGCAGAATTGATGCAATATCCACGGCTGGCCAAGGTTTGCGGCTCATGAGCCACTTCAAGCTCAAGAATATCCATAAACTCTTCTTTAAAGCACTCAACCAATTGGTTATATAATGCACCGCCCCCCGCAAGGAACATTTTGTGAGACATGGTGAAGTCATTGTCATTGAATGCCTTTCTCATAGCAGGAGAAACCACATCTTCATAATACTGACGAATGGCCTTATCTCTTTGCGCAGTGATATCAATTCTCTTTCTATTCAAGAAGATCACACCTTTCTGGAAGGCTACATCAATTTGATGTTCCGTTTTCAGCTCCAGATAGTGAGTCTTAGCCAATTCTTTTTCAAGAAGGTTAACAGCGTATCTCAAACCGTAAGTAGAAAGTGAAGTTCTTTGAACGATACCTCCTTCAGTACTCAAAAGGCCTTCCAAAGTTCCATACCCTAAGGACATCACAAAGAAGTTACCTGAGGCTTTCTGAACTCCCTTTCTCAAGGCAATGGAACAGCCAATAACTTCCGGTATTACCTGAACACCGTCAATTTCAACCTGAACATTTTTTCTTGTTCCACCACCATAGGTGGCAGCATCATAATCTATAATGTGGTTGGCATTGATTTGACCGGTAGCCTGCTCTTTGTACAACTGAAAGGTTGAGAAAGGGAAACCTGTTGTTATAGTAAGTGGGTTTCCAAGTTTTTGGTTGGCCAATAAAAGTCCTGACTTAAGCAATAGGTTATAGTCTAGCTCGTCCGGAGCACTGTTGATGTTTCTATGAGGAGAAACACCTTCAGTGAGGGCCAGGTTTCCGATTACGTAACCTTCACCATCGTGAAAAATCTTCAAGCCGTTAATTAAATCCGGAGATACATTTTTAAGGTCTGTATTGTTACCTTCTATAACACTGGGAAAAGTGTAAGTTTTGAACATAGCTACTTATTGATGTGGTTAGGTTGTCAATTCAACGAAAAGCAATTATACAATTAAATAGCCTTTCGAACTTGCTCAGATCGTAAAAATCAGCCTGAATTTGTGAAATACTTTTGATAGAAAAAAGCGATTTCATACTAGTTGTTAATGACGATGGCGAGCTTATCATTTTCCTGACTAACGGCCATTCTGGTTATTCCTTTGGCAGCCATGGAGCCTAAATCCATTATTTCTTCCCATTCAGAATGCTGTCTAGGGTTGAAAGCTAAGAGCTTGGTGCCAACACTGGTTATGTAAGTTCCTTCCTGGGTAATTGTCCAGTCTGAGGCTCCTTCTGGTTTTTCAACTACTTTACTGAACTCTTTAGAGGCTTTGTTGAGTCGATAAATGAAGTGAGAACCGTCCTCTTCTGTTCTCTCGAAAGTGAAGTCTGTTGAGCCGGGAACCACTCGAATGGTCCTGCCAATGTTACTAGTGATGATATCATCATCGACCACTGTCATATTCGCCATTACCATTGTGATAGGCTCACCCAAAACGAACATTAATACATCTTGCTCGCTGATAGCGAAGTAACCTACGGGCTCGATTTTATCGAAAATAAGCTGCGGAGCTTTTTTCATGTCTAAATGATACATCCACAATCGTTGACTGTTATCTTCTTTCATGCGTACCACGGCAAATGAATCGTAACCAGGCACAGGTGTAGGAGAGTATTCACTATCGTCTGTTTTGGTTAGATTAGTCACCTTATCGTCATACAGATCATAGATAAGAATGTCGTTCTGGCCATTCTTTTGATAAGAAGAGTAAAGAATGTAATCGTTATTAAAGAATGCTGGCTGGTTGTCATAGCCCTCTCTATTGGTGATGTTCTTGCCTTTATTAAGGGTTATTTCGCCCTTCTTTTCTTTCATCGAATAGACATGAATATCTGTACTTGGTGGTGCGCTTTGTGCTGATAATGAAAAGGTTACCAGAGAAAAAATACTTAAGCTAAGGAGCTTTTTCATAGTTTAAAGTTGAATCTGATTTGGAAAGTAAGAATTTAAATGCTGAATTGAAATCGAAGAATTTTGAAACTTTAGAAATGGATTAAAGTTTTTAGTAAGTGACTTCCCTGAGCCATATATCGAAGAAGAACTTAACCCTGTTCCGGCAGCAAACCGATCCATTGGCAGATGCAGTTATTAGCACCTATTTTCCCGAAAGAAGGCAGGAGCTTCAGCAGGCGATTGATGGCCTTACTAGTAACTCTGCGGAGCTTATAACTTCCGAGGAAACTCTTCTGGTTCTTTACAATGATGTACATGACAAGTCGGAGCAATTATCTCCTGAATTACTGAAAGCCGGACAGCAATTCTTCAATCAGCATGCCTCAGACATTATGCTCTTGTTGGGTATGCTATCGCTTCCTTATTGTTATGCCGCGGCTAATGGGGCTGAAGTATTAATTCATTCCAAACGTATTTTAGAAGAGCCTGAAAAACGACTGTTGGAAACTGCTGAGTTCGTATTCAATGTATGTTCAAGAAATGCCTTCAAGCCCAAGGGAAAAGCCCTGACCGATATTCTAAAAGTACGATTAATGCATGCAGCAGCCAGGTGGTATGCCAAAAACACCATAGATTGGAATAGCGAAACCTTGGGCGAACCTGTTAACCAGGAAGATATGGCTGGTACCAATCTAGCCTTTTCACTTGTTGTAATCAGAGGTTTAAAGAAGCTGGGCAAAGGCATCAGTTCAGACGAAGCCTTTTCTTATATCAACTACTGGAATCAGATTGGCTGGTTATTGGGGGTGAATGAGCAACTATTACCTGCAAGTAATAAGCAAGCATATGTGCTAGAACGAAACATTCGTGAGCGACAGTTTAAGCCAAGTGAATCGGGGAGAAGACTAACTCAATCACTGCTAAGGTATTTTGAAGTCGCTACTAAAGAATCTCCGCTTCAAGGGCAGAGCACTACTATGGTCTCGTACCTGCTAGGTGAGAGGGTTTCAGATATGCTCGGTTTAAAGAGCTCAGTAGACGACACAATGCTGTTTCAACCTTATAAATACTTCTTCAAGTTTCAGAATGCACTAAGCCTTAGAAACGACTCGTATGCTGCAGCATTGAAGCAGTTTAAGGCGGTGCAGAATAAGTAAACAGACTAGTAAATCCTACGGCCTTCGGCCACCTCCTTTAGAAAGGAGGAATCGTTCTTTTACGATTTCTAACCAAGCCCTACTTATATTTATCGTTCAAGCCAATTCCTGCCAAAATCATTGGGATGATCTTTTCTAATCTGGCAAGTTTGGTTTCCTCTCGTTTAGCCATTTCAATATGCTCAGCAAAATCTCTTTTTCTGGTGAGGTTTAGTGATTCAAAAGCAGCCTTTAAATCTGAATCTTCATCTAATTTTGTCTGAAGCTCAGGAGGGATAACTAAGGGCCTACCTACTTTGGCTTTGATCTCTTTACCGGCTTTTTGATTAGCAATAGCTTCTTCTAAATAAGCATGAATCAAATCTGTATGCTCTTCTATTTCTGCCAGACTTGAAAAGCGCCATTGCCTCATGGCTTCTGTTTTTCCTTCCTGAGCATTGATGAGCTTACCCGCCTTATCTTTCAACAGACCACCCTGAAAAAACCAAATACCCACATAAGACTTAAAAGAGCCTAAGCCTACAATATTCTTCCCACTTGAAACATAAACCGGAAAACCCCATTTGATAGTCTCCTTAAAATCGTGTGCTGATACTAATTTTTTTAGAAGTAGTAGTTCTTGTTTCCAATCGCTGTTCTTATCAATGTAAGCTGCTACAGTTTTCTCCATGAGATAGATAGGTATTAATGAGGTCCAAATTGATAAAATCTACCTTAAGTAGCAAGAACTGGCAATTTCTTAGTCTGCTAAAATAATTACTAAATATTATAGTTTACTAAACTAATATAATTAGTATATTTGATTTATGATACAGGATAGACCCGCCACATTATTCAAATCAAAGGAGCTCAATGAGTACCTGATTATTGTTTTGCCATATGCTGAGATCAACAATGAAGTCAAGGCATTTAAGAAGGAGTTTTTTAGAAAATACGGTCCGTATTCAGGTCAGAATTCCTGCGGACATATTTCATTGATGTCTTTCTTTCAACCGGAGGATAGAGAGAAAAAAATAACCCATTGTGTTCAGGAGGTAATTCGTTCTATCAAGTCGTTCGAAGTATTTCTAAGTGGTTTTGAATTCGATTCAAACCAAAGGTCTGTCTATATAGATGTGTTGAATAAGCAATCGCTGGAAGGGGTTTATCATCAACTTAGGCTAAGCTTATTCAGAGAGCTGGTTTCCCTGGCTTTTCTCAATAAGCATTATGTGCCTGTAATGAAGATAGGGCAGAATTTAAGTCCACTCCAATTTCTCAATGCTATAGCAGATAATAAGTCCAGGCCATACACTAATAATTTTAGAGTGTCACGCCTACATATACTCAAGCGAAAAGCTCCTTATACCACCTGGGAGAATTTGGCAGCTATCCCATTTGCCAGGGCAGAGAACGAGCTTATGGGGCTTTACTAAGATTTTCAGGGGAGTCGGTGGTGTTTAGGTGAAATTATAGAACACAGACGGTGTTCTTCATCGACTTCTTCTGCTGGTCATATCAGGATGGCCATAAACACACAAAACAATTGAACAGAAAGAGCATGAAAACGAATGTGAATTTTAAAGTATTGGAGCAAAGCCTAAAATTGGCTTCCAAAGCATCTGATCTCGAAAGAGAGTTTAAGGATTCAGACATTGCTGAATTATTGCATGAAGTGAATCTAATGGCTTTGGGAATTCCTAAAGTAATCACCGAGCAAGACCAGTTTTCCGGATTGGAGCAAATAAGAGAAGCCATTGAGCAGATTAGAGGTAAAATGGCTAAAGTACCCAATCAATCTGAAGCGATTTTCGAATTTGCCAGATTGCTTGATGAAGAAAGTGAATTGGTGAAGTATTACCAGCCGGATAACCGCGCTATAAATAAACCCGGAAAAGTCAGTAGGCTCAGTCTCCAGGACAGGAGTAGGGTAATTAAAAGTCTTCATGTGAAAGCAGGTTTTCAGACTAGTTTATTCTGATTTATCCCGTATCAGATTGACGGATTTAGAATAATCTTCAATCTTTGGATATATGTTCAACCCTGAGGAAATATCTTCCAGAGATTTTAGCTCTGAATTCCAATTCCAGACTTCGCGCAGTTCAGGCCCGGGAGGTCAAAATGTGAATAAGCTGGAGACTAGGGTGACACTTCGTTTCAATCCATCAAATTCTCAATTGCTTTCTCCAGAAGAGTTGGATCGTCTCCTTCAGAAATGGAATAACAAGCTCACTAATGAAGGTGAATTGCTGATTAGCTCTGAAAAACATAGAAGTCAGCTCCGGAATAAAGAAGAGACCATAGCGCTTTTCTTACTGGAGCTTAAAAAGGCCTTTACCGATCCAAAGCCAAGAAAAAAGGCTAAGATTCCCAAAGCGGTTATCAAGAAGCGCCTCGACAATAAGAAGAAGCTTTCCGAAAAAAAGTCTATGAGGAAGCCACCGAAGTTCTAACACATTTCCTTTTTGGTTTATCGGGGCAACGCAAAGGCCAAGTAAGCATCACCCGACTCTGAACCAAGTTTTCCACCACCTGCTGCAATTACTACAAACTGCTTTCCATCGATCTCATAAACGGCCGGTGTCGCATAGCCTGCAAATGGCAATTCATATTGCCAAAGCAATTCCCCAGTGTCTTTGTCATAAGCTTTAAACATCTTATCTGGTGTGGCTGCAATAAAAATCAATCCACCTGCGGTAACGGCAGGACCTCCGTAGCTTTCTGAGCCCGTTAGGGGGATACCTTGCTCGGTCAGTTCCTTAAACTCGCCAAAATGAATCTGCCATTTGATCTCTCCTTTATTAAGGTCTATGGCATTCAATGTACCCCATGGTGGCTTCATGGCAGGGTAGCCATTGGCATCGTAAAGCTTTCTATAACCGGTGAAGTTGTAAGGAATTTCAAGCTCCTCACCAGCTTCCAGCGCTTTACCCGCCCATGTCATAACCGATTGATCTTCTTCCTCAAAAATAAAATCCATCAGGGTCTTTAAGTCCTCATCATTGATTTGGCTATAACCCGGCATTCTACCTTTACCGTTTTTGATCAGCGCCTGAGCTTCAACCTTTCCCAATCTCGACTTGATATCAATGAGAGAAGGAAAAACATGTTGCTGGCCGGACAAATCTGCGCCATGGCAAGCTGCACAATTGGCCATATAGACTGACCGACCTTTGGTGATGACTTCACCAGCAGGATTTACCGGAACCATTTGATGCAGCCAGGCCATTTCCGATGCGTTGATGTATAGCATTCCATCCTCAGGGTCTACAGCTGCTCCACCCCAATCGGCTCCGCCATCGAAGCCGGGGTAAATGACAGTTCCTTCAACAGAAGGTGGAGTAAATTTATGCCCGTAATTGGCTCCTTTTATTTTCTCTAAAATACTCTCTCTGGAATTTGGAAGAACATCACTGATCATATCTTCAGTGAAGACTTGACCTGAGAATGGAGGTGGTTTTACGGGATAAGGCTGGGTTTTTGCAGTGACTTCATTGTCTAAATCTGATTCAGGAACCGGTCTTTCTTCTATTTCAAAAAGTGGTTTTCCAGTCTCTCTGTCGAACAGAAAAACCACCCCATGTTTAGTTATTTGAGCCACTGCATCGATCTGCTTGCCATCATGAGTAACCC
>JABXIP010000530.1 GCA_013373005.1 Cytophagia bacterium
ACAGAGATTCTTACCTATATCTCCAACTCCTGGGGAAATGAATATGGCGGTGTTTCATTAGATGAGGTGAGTACAGTACTAAAGAAGTAGACAGAGCTAAAACTTCTTGGATATCTTTTGCGCATTCTTGGTCGCATCTTTGATGTTGTCCACAATATCCTCTAATTCATCCATTTTATCTTCCATCCATTCTTGCTGCTCAGGTGCACCATTTTCCATATCCATATATTTCGCAATGTTGCGGTTGAAGTCACTCACCCACTGTACCAAGGCATTATTGGCCTCATTCATTTCCTGACCCATTTCTGTGATTATCTCCTTACTGGCGTCATCGAGCGTATTAAAGTTGCCAACCTTGGTGAGAACCTCTCTTCTAGCGTCTAGCATTTCAGTAATTATGGGCATGGTGTTTTCGCGTGCATCGATAAGATTGAGTCTTTCTGTTTCGGCATCGAAAGGTTCTTTGTTTCCACAAGATGAAATGACAAGGGTTAAAAGAAGTACAGCAAATAGATTTCTCATATTAGTCAATAGGTTTAAGGGTTAAATATAGAAGACCTTATTGAAATTAGCCTTCTAATTGCTGTGTCTATTTTAAAGCTTCCTTGGCTTTAGCTATGGAGCCATTGATGGCTTCTTTCACTTCCTCAACCCGCTTCATTTCGGCTGCCAGATATTTTTTTTGAGCTTCGGCTCCATTTTTCATTTCCATGTACTGGCTAGAGTTTTTACTCCAGTCTCGCATCCAACTCATCATAGCTTCTGAGGCATTATCTAGTTCTGCGGCTAAATCTCTCAATTCATTAGCTGGTTCGCCTTCCAACCCATCGGCTTTCTCCAACACCTTTTTTTTGAGGTTCATTACCTCACCGATTTTGGGCATTACTTCATCGTGAACATCGAAGATCTTGTTCTTTTCAACTTCGGCATCAAAGCTATCACCTCCGCAAGAATTGAAGGCCAAAAGAACAAATAGAAGAATAGAGAGCTTTTTCATAGGGATTTATTTGACTGCTAAACTAACAAGGAGATGTTAGTATTAAGCAACAAAAGTGACAGAACAGGTAAATCAATAGCTGTCATCTGCCAGACCAAGAAATTCACCTTCAACCAATTGATACATCAATTGATCTGGGTTCTTGGCATTGAGTGTCAACTTACCTCTGAACTTGAGGCGCTTGGTGTTGTATTTGTAACGCTCATCTTTTTTAAGATGGACCTCCATTACCGTTTCAGGGCCTCCAGAACCACAGAAAAAGCATTCGCTGATTGGCAACGAAGATAGAATGAGGTATTCATCGGTAAAAGTGATGTCAGATGGAATCACAAAGCCTTCTACTTCAACCAACTGGTCTTTTATACTGGTAATGTCTTTTCCAAAAACAGGAACGTAAACATCTCCATATTCATCTTTTTGGATTTCGTATTTCACATCTGCCAAGGTTTTCCAAACCTCAACGCCTGTCATTTTTACGTCCTGGGCCTGAGCCAGGCTACTTCCCAGTACAACAATCAATATTGATAGTATTTTCTTCATCTTACTCTTTTGCTAATACTTCAGAAATATCCGTTTTGTAAGCATTGATGGCCGGAATTAAAGAGGCAAGTATACCAATACCTACGCTTATTAATATTACTAAAAACTCTTGGTTTACAAATACCAGGCCTGTTAACCCAATATCGTCTGACTTTTCATACAAACCGGCTAAAAACTCCGTCAATCCATGCCCAAGCAGAAAACCGAGTATTCCACCAAGCACTGTGATAATCACACCCTCTAATATAACGTGAATGAAGAGTTTTGTTTTCGAAGCTCCAAGGGATCGCATAATGGCCAGGTCGTATTTTCTGTCTTTTAGTGCATTATAGAGAGAGATAAAAATGCTGAGGCCGGCAATAATTATAATGATAGCGGCAAAGGCTTTCAGTAGATCTACACCTATACCGAGAAGAGAGAAAAGCCGCTGGGTTTCAAAAGCAGGTGAAGCCGCTTGCATATTGGTTTGAGAATTGATCATTCTTGGCAACGTAACTGCGCCCATAGGAGACCTGAACTTAATGAGCATTGAGGTGATCTCTGCATCTTCATCACCATCAGGGAATCCCGAAGTATAAGCGCTTCCGATTTGTGGGATGCCATGTTCATCTTCATGCTCCTCATCGTGTTCGTGCACAGCCCAGACACTTTCAATATTGGTGAGGATGAGGTTATCAATGACACTGTTGTTTTTTTCGAGAATGCCTACTATATGATATGACATTTCATCATGATCCATATCTGCAACTGATAAGCCATGAGCACCGTAGAATTTGTCACCAATTTTAGATTTTAACTTTTCAGCCACATTGGCCCCTACCACCACGTCTAAATTATTCTTCCAAAGCTCACCTTCAGCTACCTGAGCTTCATAGAGCTTAACGTAGTCATGGTTCGTTCCTACTATTCTAAAGCCTCGGTAGTTGTCACCCAGAGCTAAAGGAATAGTCTGTGCAATCAGTCTGTTTCTGGAAAGTGCCTTGGCTTCTTCCAGCTTGATGTTACCAGTAGGGAAGTCAATATGATATACATTGGCTAATATGAGTTGAAGCGGGCTTCCTTTGGCCCCAACTACTAAATCGATCCCTTTTTTATTCTTGGAAAGGTTGTCTTCTAGCTGAGAGCTGAGAAGAATCAGCACCAAAATAATGGCAATGCCTAGCCCCATCAGCAGCATGTTCAACAGCATATTGAGTGGCTTGGCCTTGATGTAATTCCAACTTAATGCAATCAGGTTCATACAGTAGCTAGGTTAAGTTGAAGTTCAAATCGATCTTTTACCCGCTGGTCGTGCGTGGCAATTAGAAGAGATGCTTTGTAATGCTCCGCTTGCGATTTGAGCAGGTTAATGACCTTTTCAGCATTCTTATCGTCTAAGCTGGCGGTGGGTTCATCTGCCAGAATTACTCTGGGCCTGTTGAGCAATGCCCGGGCAATGGTCACCCTTTGTTGTTCTCCCTGACTCAGTTCGCGAACACTTTTCTTTCTCTTTTCACCCAGGCCAAGTTCTTCCAAGACTTCCTTCACCCTACCTTTATCCTGAGCCATACCGGCCAGGTATTGTGCCAACAGAAGGTTGTCTTGAACGGATAAAGCAGTGATCAAATGTGCTTTCTGAAAAACCAGCCCTATATTTTGGCCTCTGTATTTGTCTCGCTGAGTACCGGAAAGCCTATAAAGGTCAGTTTCCCCAATGGTTACCTTGCCCTGTTTAGGTGCCAAAAGTCCACCGAGAATGTGGAGTAATGTGGTTTTGCCACTTCCGGAAGAACCTAAAACCAACAGGTGTTCAGACTCTTTTACTTCCAGATGTGGAATGGAAAGAATCTTATGGTTTGAGTAACCGAAAGAGAGATTATCGATAATGATCATAGAACTGCTCTTATCTCCAAAATAAACGAAGGCTGAGCAAAATGAGAAACCGCCCGACAGATATACTTGAACCTCATCACCTTTTCAGTCGTAAAGAAGTCATCGGTAAATTTCAAACACCGAATTTTCACAAATTAATAATACCTTTAAAGCCGACTATTTACAGACATTACCATGCTCGATTTTCTGAAGAGAAAGAACAAGGAGGAGAAAAAGCCAAAGAAGAAGAGGGGTTTCTTTCGAGAATTATTCAACGATATACTATTCGCACTTATAGCCGTAACCATTATCCGTGGGCTATTCGTTGAGGCCTTTGCTATTCCCACAGGCTCCATGGAGAACTCCATGCTTATTGGTGACCACCTTTTTGTGAGTAAGTTTCACTATGGTGCTAGAACTCCACAAACGCCAATTCAATTTCCATTGGCGCACCAAACACTTTGGGGAATAAGACTTTTCGGAAAGGAAGTTCCTTCATACACAGATATTATTCAGTTGCCATCTTACAGGTTGCCGGGACTCAGAAAACCACGAAGAGGTGAGCCTGTGGTATTCAACTATCCTCCTGATTATGAGAAGGGCTTTCCTACGGACATGAAGACCTTCTACGTGAAGCGTTGTTTGGCTATTCCGGGTGATACTTTCGAAGTAAGAAATAAGCAGGTATATGTTAATGGTGAAGCATCAGAAAATCCCCCTAACATGTTAACGAGTTTCTTTGTGGAAGCCGATAGAGGGGTACATGAGCGTTATATGAGGGAATTGGGTATAACGGATTATACCGATGAAAATCCAATGGACACTTATGCTACCAATGCAGTTCCTGAATACACCTACAAAGGCAAGCGTGGCTTCTACATTCACACCACTCAAGAGAAAGCTCAACAGCTTGCTCAATACAACTTTGTTCAGGGTGTTGAAGAAGTATTTTATCATCCTGGTGAGGATGCCGGTATCTTTCCTAAAGACAGTCAGTTTGATTGGAGCCGCGACTTTTTCGGGCCATTGGTAATGCCAACTAAGGGAATGACCATTGATCTTACTCCTGAAAATGTGGCGCTTTATGGCGAAGCTATTAAAGAGTATGAGCACAATGATGATGTGGTTATCAATAGCAACTATGAAGTATCTATCGAAGGGCAGAAGATTGATACTTACACCTTCAAGCAGGGCTATTACTTTATGATTGGAGACAACAGACACAATTCACTTGACTCACGCTCATGGGGTCTTGTGCCTTACGATCACATTGTTGGTAAGCCTTTGTTCATCTTCTGGTCGGTAGATAGAACTGATCCGAATGCCGGTTTCTTCCAAAGACTGAGGTTCAACAGAATGCTCGACCTAATTAAGTAATGCTGAAAAAACTATTCATCTTATTTCTGGTTCTCTCTACTTTTCAGGCTATTGCCCAGAATGATAATATGTGGAAGACGCTGGCCAAAGTAGAGATTGAAAAGCGCTTTGATGAAACCCTCAACTTTGAGGTAGATTTCCCAACTTTCAGTGAAGAGGTGAAGAAGTTAGATGGTAAAACTATTGAGCTTCAGGGATGGATGATTCCTCTGGAGGAACTTCAGGGGGAAACCTACTTTGTGCTTTCTTCCCTGCCATTTGCGAATTGTTTTTTTTGTGGTGGTGCGGGGCCTGAGACCGTGGCAGAAGTCTTTTCCAAAGAAAAAATTAAATACACAGAGAAAAGAATTACCGTTAGGGGTAAGCTTGAAATCAATTCAGATGACCCCATGAAACTGATGTATATTCTGCAGGATGCAGAAATAGTAGACTAAGCCTCAAACCATGAAAAAAATTACCATCCTCTCCTTACTTTTTCTCATTTCAATATCTCTCTTTAGCCAGGAAAAGGATGCTGCCTTTATTCGAAAAATTTATGATGAAGCTTTGGAAAGAGGTGAAAGCTATGAAATGCTTCACTACCTCACCAAGAATATTGGAGGCAGATTGAGCGGCTCGCCACAAGCAGCTGCCGCTGTAGAGTGGAGCCGTCAGCAGATGATGGAATACGGTTTTGACACAGTTTACCTTCAGCCGGTAATGGTGCCTCATTGGACTCGTGGCGAAGTTGAAATTGGAAGAATTGTCAATTCAAAGAAGCTAGGTTCAATGGATATTGCGGTTACGTCTTTGGGTAATGCCGTAGGTACCGGGCCTGGTGGAACAGTGGCAGAGGTAATTGAAGTGCAGGATTTTCAAGAACTGGCAGAATTAGGCGAAGCCAAAATCAAAGGAAAGATAGTATTCTTCAACAGGCCTATGGATCCGAAATTGATGGATACTTTCTCTGCTTATAGTGGAGCATCTAACCAAAGAGGAAGTGGGCCAACGGAGGCTGCGAAGTATGGTGCCATAGGAGTAGTTGTGCGTTCACTAAGTTCTTTCAAAGACAAAGTGCTGCATACAGGCAGTACCAACTACGGACTGAATGTACCGAAAATTCCAGCAGTGGCCATTACAGCTCATGATGCAGATTTTCTTAGCGCTCTTTTGAAAGATGATCCTAAGCTGCAGTTCTACTTCGAGACCCATGCCGAAATGTTGGAAGACGTACTCTCTTACAATGTGGTTGGAGAGAT
>JABXIP010000230.1 GCA_013373005.1 Cytophagia bacterium
ATTAATTCTCTAACTTTCTCATAACCAAAACATTAATCAACCTTCAACCATCATGAAAAAAGTACTTAAGATTTTGGGCATTGCCGTTCTGGCAATTGTCCTGCTTATCGTTATTGCTATTGTTTATGTAAACTCTGCTTTCCCCAAAGTAGACCCAGCCCCAGAACTAACCATACAATCGACCCCCGAATTAGTTGCCCGTGGAGAATACCTGGCCAACCATGTAGCCGTTTGCATGGACTGTCATTCCACCAGAGATTTTTCGAAATTCTCAGGTCCTCCAACGCCTGGAACCTATGGTAAAGGCGGTGATCGATTCGACCAAAGCATGGATATGCCGGGCGTTTTCTATGCCAAGAACATAACCCCTTTTGGCATTAGCAGATATACTGACGGTGAATTGTTCAGAGTAATTACAACTGGTGTCACCAAAGAAGGAAAGGCCCTTTTCCCCTTGATGCCATACCCCTATTATGGACAAATGGATGATCAGGATATTCACGCCATTATCGCTTACCTAAGAACATTACCGTCAATCGAGAATGAAATTCCAGATGCAGAGCCAGATTTTCCTTTCAACATCATTCTGAAAACCATACCGGTAAATGCCAGCCCGCAGAAAAGACCCGAGAAGACAGATATCATTGCCTATGGAAAATACATGGCCACATTTTCAGGTTGCGTAGAATGCCATACACCGGTTAGTGGTGGGCAAATTATACCGGAAATGGCATTTAGCGGAGGACGAGAGTTCCCAATGCCAGGGTTTATGCTCAGAACCCCTAACCTTACTCCCCATAAATCGGGACTTGGTGAATGGACTGAAGATATGTTCCTTACACGCTTCAAGTCATATGAAAATAGTGAGCAGCCTGTAGCTATGGGTGAATTCAATACGCTAATGCCCTGGACCATGTATGCGGGAATGGATACTACCGATCTGAAAGCCATTTTCGCCTATTTGAAAACTGTAGAGCCTATCGACAATACCGTTGTGCGTTTTGAACCAACAGGAGAATAGATTTCTATACCTATAAAATTTGATGTAGGTACAGACCTATATCATTTTTATAAGAGTGAAAAAGTTATAATTTGAGGAACGAACTTATTCAATCCCAGGATTATGACAATAGGCCTTTTGAAGGAACCCGATGGAGAACATCGGGTGGCACTTTTACCTGAAAGCGTCAAAGCCTTAGTAGCACTCAAAGCAGAAATCATTGTTGAAACGCAGGCAGGAGCCAAAGCCTTTTCTCCAGATGCTTTATATACAGAAGCAGGAGCAAAAATTAGTCAGCGCAAGGATGTCCTTAGCGCTGATCTTGTTTTAGGCATTAACCCTCCTACTGATGCTGAACTCGGAGGTATGAAAGCCGGTCAGGTTTTGATGTCTGTTTTTCAACCACTATCGAACAAAGCTTTGGTAGAAAAACTGATTTCTTTGCAAGTCACCAGCTTTAGTATGGACAATGTGCCCAGAACCACCAGAGCGCAGTCGATGGATGTACTATCCTCTATGGCTACCGTGGCGGGCTATAAAGCTGTTTTGACGGCAGCTTCACATTCTCCACGCTTCTTCCCTATGTTTATGACAGCTGCAGGAAGCATCATTCCTTCCAAGGTTTTGGTACTCGGAGCCGGTGTTGCGGGTCTGCAAGCCATTGCTACTGCCCGTAGATTGGGGGCAGTTGTAGAAGCCTTCGATGTAAGAACCGCAGCGGAAGAGGAAGTAAAAAGCTTGGGCGCCAAGTTTGTGAAGGTAGAAGGTGCTACAGACGATAAAGCAGCTGGTGGCTATGCTGTTGAGCAATCAGATGAATACAAAGCCAAACAGCAAGCCCTGATTCAGGAACATGCTGCTAAAGCGAATATCATCATTTGCACCGCTCAAATTCCGGGAAGAAAAGCCCCTGTGTTGATTACCAAAGAAACCGTAGGCAACATGGCTGAAGGCTCAGTGATTGTAGATCTAGCAGCTTCCACCGGAGGCAATTGCGAATTGACAGATAATGATCAGGTTACTGAAAAACATGGAGTAACCATTATTGGTAACTCCAACCTGGCTTCTACTATGCCGCTGGATGCCAGTAAAATGTATGGCAAGAACATGGTCAACTTCCTGAAGCTCTTAATTGATGCTGAAGGAAATTTAAACCTCAATTGGGAAGATGATATTCTGGCCAATACCTGTGTGACTCATGCCGGTGAGGTAATGAGTTCACGCGTTAAAAACATCCTTTTTCAAACCGAAACTGCCTAAACCATGGAAAACTTACTACAACTGTTTGTTGAAAACAGGGAATTCATATTTCTCATTATCGTTTCCATATTTCTGGGAATCGAAGTGATCTCCAACGTTCCGGCCGTACTCCATACGCCTCTGATGTCTGGAGCGAATGCCATTCACGGGGTGGTGATTATCGGCTCCATCATCATTATGCTGGAAGCCGATCCTACCAATTATTTTGCTCTGATTTTGGGCTTTATAGCGGTTATTCTCGGTACCCTCAATGTGGTGGGTGGTTTTGTGGTGACCAACCGAATGCTGGAAATGTTTAAGAAAAAGGAGAAGTAAGGCCATGACAGAACTATTAGGATTATCCATTCTCGAACTCTGCTACATAGCCGCTTCGATTACTTTCATCTTGGGCTTGAAAATGCTTTCTAGTCCAGACAAAGCCAGAAAAGGAAACCTGATTGCCGGCTACGGTATGGGCATCGCTATTCTGGCGACCATCCTCTTCAAGGAAGAACTGACAGCCGATAAATGGCTGAATTATACGCTGATTCTAGCCGGACTTGTGATAGGCACCGTCATTGGTATGCGCATGGCTTTGAAGGTAAAAATGACAGCCATGCCTCAAATGGTCTCCTTCTTTAATGGAATGGGAGGCGCTTGTGCAGCAGTGATTTCATTGGTTGAATTCGACCATGTATTGAGAACCGGCCACATTGAAACAGGCATGTTGATTGTGATCATTCTGGGGCTTATCATCGGATCGGTTTCTTTCTCAGGAAGCATCATTGCCTATGGCAAGCTGGAAGGAAAAATTGGCGATAAGGCACTTCCTGCCGGACAAATACTGAACATTATCCTGCTTTTGGGAATTCTGGGAATGGCCATCTTCATTGGCACCTCAGCCGAGCCTCAGGCACTTTATATCTACATTTTACTAGGTGTTTCTCTCCTATATGGCGTGCTATTCGTGATGCCGATTGGCGGAGCAGATATGCCGGTGGTGATCTCCCTGCTCAATAGCTTTACCGGTATGGCAGCCGCTTTTGGTGGTTTCCTCTATGGCAATCAGGCCATGCTCACCGGTGGTATTCTGGTAGGTTCTGCCGGAACCATCCTGACCGTGCTCATGTGTACTGCCATGAACCGTTCTCTGACCAATGTTATTATTGGTTC
>JABXIP010000173.1 GCA_013373005.1 Cytophagia bacterium
ATGGGAACGCCAATTGCCAAGCGCACCTCTAAAGTTTACATTAAAGACAAGAAGCTGTTCGTCCATATTGAATCTGCTCCATTAAAGCATGAACTGAATATGTCTCGAGATAAGATTCTGGTGCTCATTGCCAAAGAACTGGGCTC
Organism: Cytophagia bacterium; assembly: GCA_013373005.1. Classification (GTDB taxonomy): domain Bacteria; phylum Bacteroidota; class Bacteroidia; order Cytophagales; family Cyclobacteriaceae; genus Roseivirga. Next base: position 147 of record JABXIP010000173.1, read on the forward strand.
TAGCATTGTGAATGAGGTAGTCATAAAATGAAAAAGGCGCCCCCCGATACTTCGGAAAGGCGACCTCTCTCTTTTTTCAACCTTAACTAATTTTTCTTTATTTCTTGCTGAAGCTCACCCTTCTTATAACCTTCAGGCAGCTTCACCACCTTAATCATATTTTCTTTGGTCAGGTATTCATTGGCCATGGCCACAATAGCTTCTTTGGTAATTTTATCTGCTCTTTCATTTCCCTTCAGAATAAGCTCCATACTCTGTCCTTGTTTAATGTAAAGCGGCATCATAGACATCCAGTAGGTATTCTGCTTGATTTGCTCTTCGAAATTTTGCTTTCTGGCAGTCACCACTTTCTGAACATCTTCTTCGGTAAACTCTCCATTCTTAATTTTTTCCAGCTCAGCCAAAGCCGCTTGGGTCAAGGCCTCAGCATTTTCAGGCTTGCATGGAAAAGAGATTTGGAAAGTAAAGGTTTGCTTAGGGTATTCACTCGCACCATACATTGCATTGGCACCATAAACTCCTCCCATTTCCTCTCTTAGTTTTTCAATCATCTTATTACTGAGGATATTGGAAATGGCGCCCATAAGCCCATTGTTATCTAAAGTATATTCATACTCACCACTGAGAATAATAAGCACCTGACTTTTGTCGTCAACCCCTGCATAAATCTCTTCATCCATCTGGCCCTTTTTAACTTCTATACCAACATCTTTATAGGTTTCTTCTTCTCCTGTGGAAGGCAGACTACCCAGATACCTTTCTGCCAGGGTCTTGAACTTGTTCAAGTCGACATTTCCTACGAAAACAAAGGAGAAGTCACCGGCATTGGCAAATCTTTCCTCATAAATCTCAACCGCTCTGTTCATGTCAATCTCATCGAACATCTCGGGTTCAGGAAGACCCACTCTAATGTTATCTCCGTAGACTATTTCATTAAGCTCCTTACTGAACTTGAAATCAGGGCTGGAAGCGAAATTAGAATAGAGGTTTTTCTGACGCGTTTGCCAGCTCTTGAAGGCTGCCTCATCAACTCGTACATCGGTAAAATAAAGGTGAACAAGCTGCATGAATGTTTCCAAATCCTTCACACTAGAAACTCCAGACATGCTTTCTTCATAAGGGCCAATTGAAGGTCTAACGGAGGCTGTTTTTCCTGTTAAGAACTTGGATAGATTGACCTGGCTGAATTCGCCAATACCCATTTGTCCAATTACAGAGGCTGCATTATTTGCCGTTGGATAATCTTCATCTGAGTACAATGAAGTTCCACCAAAGCTGAAGGCCGTCATTCGGATTTCGTCATTCTTAAAATCTGTTGGCTTCACATAGATATCTACACCATTGCTGAGAGTCATTTTAGTTATTTCAGTGACATCATTTCTCTCTTCTGAAACCACTTTGCCAGCTTTCGGCACACTGGTCATCAAAGAAGAAGCAATCGTTTCTTCTTCGTAAGGCTTAATGGAAGGATCTTCCTTCACTCCATCGAGCATGGCTATAAACTCATCGGCCGAAGGAATACTCTCTGCAAACTCAGATTTAGCCGTAACCTCAATGGTGCGCTCATCCTCTGTCCACCATTTCTTAATCAATTCGTTTATTTCCTCCAGCTTAATTCCTGGAAGAACTTGTTCAGCAACAGCCAGTGTCTGCTCAGGGCTTAGGAGTGTTCCGGTTCCCCCTTGCAAAAAGTGATTCAAATACTGATTGATTACTCTCCATGATTCAAGTTTGTCAGATTCTTTGGCAGACCTCTCAATTGAGTTGAGGTATGATGCCTTAGCACGCTGAAGCTCTCCTTCAGTGAAGCCATATCTACGCACTCTTTCATTCTCCTTCAACGCTGCCATCAGGCCACCGGCAAAGTCGTCTTCCTTTACACTCACATTAATAGTGTATTCATATTTATCTTTCCCCAATGCGGAACCATAGCCGCTGTAGCTATATTGGAAAGGCGGGTTTTCAGACTGAACAAGCTCATTTAATCTTTGATTGATCATTTGAGAATAAAGACCGTTCCTCAGTCTGCTGCGAATATCATCTAAGGTATTGGTGGTTTCTTCGGTTCCTGGTTGAACAAAGTTTACGGTAATAGAATTGCTTGTAGATTCATCGTCAGAAGCAATAGCCACACGAGTACCTTCAAAATCGGGCATGGAATAATAGACCCGCTCTCTTGGATTGGCAGGCATTTTTATCTTACCGAAATATTCCTTCACCATACTCTCCATCTCGGCCACATCAAAATCACCAACGGCAATCAAACCCATTAAATCGGGTCTGTACCAGTCGCGATAAAATCTTTTAGCAGCATCGTATTTAAAGTTTTGAAGAATCTCAGGCTCACCGATTGGCAGTCTTTCAGCATATCTGGAACCGGCCAGAGTTACAGGCCAGATCTTCTGACGCATTCTCTCATAAGCTCCTAAACGAAGCCTCCATTCTTCCATTACTACTCCTCTTTCCTTATCGATTTCCTCATTTTCGAAAGAAGCCTGATGAGCCCAATCGCTCAAAACAGTCATAGCATTCTTCACATTATAAGGGTTATCTGTAGGAATAGGCAAAATGTAAACTGTCTGATCGAAGCTTGTGTAAGCATTCAGATCGCCACCAAACTCCAAGCCCATCTTCTGTAGAAAGTTGATGAGCTCATTCTTTTCGAAGTTTTTGGTACCGTTGAACAGCATATGTTCAGTAAAGTGAGCCAGACCAAGCTGGTCCTCATCTTCCTGAATTGAACCGGCTTTAACAGCCAACCTGAATTCAATTCTATTTTCAGGTAAAGCGTTCGACCTTAAATAATAAGTGAAGCCATTGTCCAGCTGGCCAATTTTAACATTGGGATCTGTTGGAAGCTCTTGAAATGAAAACACCTGTATCGGAAGCGACAGGAAAATAGCCAAGATGGCTGTAATGAGTTTTTGATGTTTTTGTTGCATATGTTTCGTGTTTACTAACTAGTGGGTTAGTTGAATATAGAAATTATTCATTAAACACGAAAAACTTTGACTTTATTTAACTCAAATCTCCACGCCATCACTTAACTGATGCCCGACTGAGAAAAGACTTCTGTTTGATAAGAATTAAGAGCACGCCAATAAAAATGGCTACATCTGCCAAATTGAAGATGGGTAGAAAGGCCACTTTTTTACCTCCCCATAATGGAATCCAATTGGGTAAATAGCCCTCCCAAAAATCAAGGTAAATCATGTCTATTACCTGACCATGAAACCATGGAGTAACAGCACTATATGGGGCATTCTGAAACCAAACTCCATAGAATATACTATCTACCAAGTTGCCTATAGCTCCGCCTAGAATAAGGGCGATACACCAGCCTAAGCCTTTTGAGTAGCCATTTTTAGCAATGTAAATGAGTAAGTAGCCAATGCCTCCGATGGCCACCAACCTAAAGAGGGTTAAAAAGAGTTTGCCATAGGTTGAGCCAAAGCTCATACCAAAGGCCATTCCCTTATTAAGTATGTAGTGAAGTTTGAACCAGTCGCCCAGCAGTGAAACCTCTCCTGCCGGGCCCATGTCCATATTGAAATGAACAAGCAGCTTAACTGCCTGATCTATAATTACAATGATTAGTGCTAAGAGAAAAAATTTCTGGTGTTTCAAAATGAGACTATCTAGCCTTAATCTCCAACACCAAAGTTCTCTCGTCTATTTCCACCTGTTGCGGTGTGCTCAAGCTATCCGTCAATTCTAGTGACAGCGCCTGCGTTTCTGTACAAATATATTCTCTGTTGGCTTCAACCGCCTGATCTACAAAATCATCACCTTTCTGAATGGTGATATCTATTTTGTCTTGAACCTCGAGCCCCATGTCTTTTCTCATGTTCTGAACTCTGTTCACCAGGTCTCTGGCCAAGCCTTCCATCAATAGCTCATCGGTCAAGGTGATGTCTAGCGCTACAGTTGTTTTACCTTCTGAAGCCACAGACCAGCCCGGAATATCCTGGCTGCTGATTTCAACATCTTCCAATGAAAGTGAAACAGCTTCTCCATCAAGATTCAGTTCATAAGAACCACTGCTTTCAATAGCTGCAATTTCTTCTTTCCCCCAGCCATTAACAGCTGCAGAAATGGCTTTCACCTTCGGACCAAATTTCTGACCTATCGATCTGAAGTTCGGCTTCACACTCTTCACCAAAATACCGCTGTCATCATCGAGGAATTCAACAGCTTTCACGTTTACTTCGGTTTTGATCAGCTCCTGAACGTGCTCTACGTTATGTCTGGTGGTTTTATCCAATACAGGAATCATGATTCGGCTTAACGGCTGACGCACCTTCAGTTTCTCCTTCTTTCTCAATGAGTGAGTCAGTGAAGAGATAGTTTGCGCCAAAGTCATCTGAGCCTCTAGCTCCAAATTGATACAGTCATCATCCGCCACTGGGAAGTCAGTCAGGTGAATTGACTCCTTGTTATCCAATCCGCTCACAGCATTCAAATCCTGATACAGTTTCTCCATGTAGAATGGAGCTACCGGAGCACCCAACTTCGCAATGGTGATCAAACAGGTGTAAAGCGTCTGATATGCTGCTTTTTTATCTTCGTTGTATTCGCCTTTCCAGAAACGCTTTCTGTTCAAACGAACATACCAGTTACTCACTTCATCCGTCACAAAGTCCATAATGGCACGCGATGCCTTAGTTGGCTCATAAGCCTCATAAGCAGCATCAACCTCTTTGATCAAAGAGTTAAGTCTTGAAAGAATCCAGCGATCACTTTCAGGTCTTCTATCTAAAGCAATTGGAGCGTCTTCAAATCTGAAGCCGTCTAAATTGGCATATAGGGCAAAGAAATTGTAGGTGTTATGAAGTGTGCCGAAGAATCTTCTTTGCACCTCACCCACTCCTTCAATATTGAATTTCAGGTTATCCCATGGGTTGGCATTGGAAATCATGTACCAACGGGTGGCATCTGGGCCATATTCACCGATGGTTTTGAAAGGATCAACTGCATTGCCCAAACGTTTGGACATTTTGTTTCCGTTCTTATCTAGCACCAAACCATTGGCGATTACATTCTTGAATGCCACATTCTCATGAAGCATTACTGCCAAGGCATGCAGGGTGAAGAACCAACCGCGGGTTTGATCCACTCCTTCAGCGATAAAATCTGCCGGGAAGTTCTTTTCGAAAATGTCACCATTCTCAAAAGGATAATGCCATTGTGCATAAGGCATAGCACCTGAGTCGAACCAAACGTCAATTAGGTCTAGCTCACGGAACATCTTCTGACCCGAGTCGCTCACCAAAACAATGTCGTCTACATAAGGTCTGTGCAGGTCGAAGTCCTCACCGATTTGCTCAGTCATAAAACCAGCATCGATAGACTTTTGGACTTCTTCTTTCAGCTCAGCAATTGAGCCGATGCATTTCTGCTCACTCTTGTCTTCAGAAACCCAAATTGGCAGCGGAGTTCCCCAGTAACGTGAACGACTTAGGTTCCAGTCTACCAGGTTTTCCAACCAGTTACCAAAACGCCCTTCTCCTGTAGAAGCGGGCTTCCAGTTAATGGTCTTATTCAGTTCAACCAGCTTGTCTTTATAAGCTGTGGTTTTGATGAACCAAGAGTCCAGTGGATAGTAAAGTACAGGCTTGTCCGTTCTCCAGCAGTGTGGATAGGTATGCTCGTATTTTTCAACCCTGAAGGCTCTGTTTTCTTCTTTTAGCTTAATGGAAATGAGTACATCGAGAGATTTCTCAGGCATCTCTTCTTCTTTGTAGTACTCATTCTTCACGTACATGCCCGCAAAGTCTGTGATCTCCTTCACGTACTTTCCTTGCTTGTCTACAATCGGCACATCCTTGCCCTCTTCGTCTTTCACAAACACGCCAGGCATGTTGTTCTGAACAGAAGTTCTAAAGTCATCTGCACCGAAGGTTTTTGAGATATGTACTATTCCGGTACCGTCTTCGGTGGTTACGAAGTCACCTACCACAACCGTAAAAGCCGGTTTCGGAAGTGGTATGTAAGGCATTAGCTGCTCATAGCTCATTCCGGCAAGCTCTTTACCTTTGAAGCTCTCAACTACTTCAAAAGGAATAAGCTTATCCCCTTCTTTATAGTCTTCCAGCTTAAACTCTTTGGCCTTAGCATTGAAATAGTAGTTCACCCTATCTTTAGCCAAAATGACGTTGATAGGCTGGAATGTATATTGGTTGAAGGTCTTCACCTTCACGTAGTCAATGTTTGCACCAACAGCCAAGCCGTTATTTGCAGGAAGTGTCCAAGGAGTAGTAGTCCAGGCCATGAAGAAGTCGTTTTCCGTTCCTTCAATCTTGAACATGGCGGTAATAGTAGTGTCCTTTACATCCTTGTAGGTTCCTGGTTGGTTCAGCTCATGCGAACTCAAACCGGTTCCCGCTGCAGGAGAATAAGGCTGAATGGTGTAGCCTTTGTAAAGCAAGCCCTTGTCATAAAGCTTCTTCAATAAGCTCCACAAAGTCTCAATGTAATCTCTTTCGAAAGTGATATAAGGATTGTCTAGGTCTACCCAGTAACCCATTTTCTCAGTAAGATCGTCCCACTGATCTTTGAAGCGCATTACTGTTTCTCGGCATTTCTGGTTGTACTCGTCAACCGAAACCTTTACCCCGATATCTTCTTTTTTGATTCCAAGCTCTTTCTCAACCTGAAGCTCCACCGGAAGTCCGTGGGTATCCCATCCACCTTTACGCTTTACCTGAAAGCCTTTTTGCGTTTTGTATCGACAGAAAATATCCTTCACCGTACGTGCCATTACGTGGTGAATGCCGGGAGTTCCGTTGGCAGACGGAGGGCCTTCAAAGAAGGTGAAGGTAGGGTTGCCTTCTTTCTCATCTACAGATTTTTCGAAGATTTTATTCTCCTTCCAAAACTCAAGTATGTCTTCGCCAACTTTGGCAAATTCCGGTTGCTTATATTCTGTGTATTTCTTCACTCGTACTCCTTTTCAGTTTGAATGATTACTTCTCTGTTGTCCCTACGAAGGGGTCGTTTTCTTTGATTAATAAATTCTGTGTGTTTATCTCCTCATCTTCATCTTCTATGTAAAACTCATAGTGCTCAATAAGCGGATGGAAGTTTTGGTTCCTCTTACCACTATCGAACACCATAATAAGTGCCGGCAGTAAGGTAAGATTGGTGAGCATGGCGAAAAACAGGGTTAACGAGGTTAACAATCCTAAAGCCACGGTTCCTCCAAAATCTGAGAAAACAAAAATGATGAAGCCAAAAAACAGGATGATGGAGGTATACAACATACTCGAACCTGTCTCCTTAATACTGTTGCTAATAGCAATCGGTACGAAGAAATTCTTGGCGAAAAGCTCTTGTCTGTACTTGGCCAAAAAGTGAATGGAATCATCTACAGAAATTCCGAAGGCAATACTGAAAATCAGGGCAGTACTAGGCTTTAATGGAATTCCGAAATATCCCATAATTCCCGCGGTCATAACCAAAGGAATAAAGTTGGGAATCAGTGAAATGATAATCATTCTCACATTGGCGAATAGTATGGCCATAATTACCGCAATAATTACGAATGCCAGCAGTAAGCTTAGCCTTAGATTCTCAATCAAAAACTTATTACCCTTAACAAATAGCAGCGTAGAGCCCGTTACGGCTGTTTCAACTTCGTCATCATCGAATACCTTTTTGATCTCGGGCTCGATTACATTATTAATGATGGAATCCATTTTGATGGAACCCATATCTGCAATCTTCAATGAAACCCTCATTACCTGACCTGTACTGTCTACAAATGAATTGAGGAAGCCTGCATTGTCACCTTGATTACTCAAGTAACTCAATATCGCATTTCTGTCACTTGGACTCGGTAGACCATAGAACCGTTCATTTCCATTGTAGAATGCTTGCCGAACCGCTTTAGCAAATGA
>JABXIP010000304.1 GCA_013373005.1 Cytophagia bacterium
GGGTCAGGGCTAATGTTTTGCTGAGGTCTAGCTCTGCTATGAAGTCAGGAGGAGGGTTGTTTAGAAAGATTTTGGTAGTGATTCAATATGCAACTGCCATTACCTTGATTGTTGCTACTCTGATCATCGGAAATCAGATGAATTTCCTTAGCAAGAAAGATTTGGGTTTTGACAAAGAGCAAGTGGTATATCTCAAAATGGGTTGGAGAGCAGGTAGAAAGTATGGAGAATTGCTCTTTAATGAGGTTGAAAAGGGAAGTGGAGTGCTTGCCGCATCATTAACCAGCAATACGCTCGGTGATGGTAGCCTTTCGGGTAATGGAGTAACTGTTGGGGAAGCTGTAGGTGATGAAGCAAAAAGTGAAATTCACAAGGTTTTGGCCGTGGATGATGGTTATCTGAATGCCCTTGGTTTGGAATTGACTGATGGAAGATGGTTCTCTAGAGATTTTGCATCTGACCGAAAGGAAGGCTTCGTAGTAAACGAAGCCTTTGTAAGATACTTTGGCTTGGAGAATCCTGTTGGAACAAAGCTGGCCAGAAATAGTCAGAAAGGAAGCATCATTGGTGTAGTCAAAGACTTCCATTTTAGGTCTATGCACACCGCTATTGAACCTCTTGTAATGTTCGAAGATGACAGGAATAGATATTGGAATATAGCGCTAAGAATCTCTCCTGAAAATATGGGTAATACTATTGAAAGGCTGGAGGCTGCCTGGACCAGTGTGATTCCTGATATTCCATTCAGCTATGAATTCCTGGACGATCAAATAGATCAGTATTACAAGTCTGATAGAGACTTTGCCTTGGTGTTTCAAGTGTTTGCTGGGCTTGCGATTGCTGTTTCATGTTTGGGCCTGATTGGTTTGGTCGCCTTTACTACGCGAAGAAGAGCTAAAGAGATTGGTGTGAGAAAAGTTTTGGGAGCCTCAATTGGAGGCATATTACAACTCCTGTCATTTGATTTTGTGAAGCTCATTGTGTTGGGAGCTCTTATTGCTGTGCCGGTGGCATATTATACCATGAGTCAGTGGCTTGAAAACTTCGAGTACAGAATAAGTATTAATGCAGGAGCCTTCGTGTTGGGCTTGCTCATAACAATTGGATTATCCTGGATTTCGGTGAGTTATCTTTCCGTGAAAGCTGCAAAATCGAATCCTGTAGATTCTTTAAGGACAGAGTAAAATGAAAAAGCGAGCCTAAGCTCGCTTTTTGTTTAGTTGCCACCTTTGGCTGTGCTGGTCAATTGTTTGGTCATTGCTGCTCCAATAAGAGCTTCAAGTGGAGTGCCGCTTCCATCTTCACCACCACTCATAATCATGGTGGTTGGGAATTTGATTTTGGCAATCTCTTTGGCTACACCAATCGCAATTTCCTTCTCTAACTCAGCTCTTTGCTGAGGGGTCAGTCCTGCTGAAACTAGTTTGGCATTTTGGTAAGACTCCGCATCGGCCTTTACTTTCTGTGCTGTAGCTTTGAGTCGCTCTGTTTCAAGGGCAATGGCAGCCAGCTTTTTGTTGGTCTCCTCTTGCTTCAACTTAGTCTCGATGGAGATCAGGGCTTTTACCTGCTCTTTCTCCTGAGTCACTCTTTCAGCAGCTTTATCGCGCTCACCTTCAGCTATAATTCTGGCCTGTGCATCTTTGGCAGTCTTAATTTTCTGCTGCTCCAATTGCCTCTTGGCAGACTCATCTCTTTGGGCTTCAAGTCTTTGTTTGAAGACCTGCTCCAGGATCACATCGTCTACGATCACCTGTGCTACGATAATGTTATTCTCATTAATGTCGTGAGGGATTCTGATGAACTTACCATTTCCATCCTCACGCTTTTTTACTTCGTAGCGCGTTTGCACCTCCTTGATTTCACGATTCTCTTGCTCAATTGCAGTTACCACAGTGTCTCGGTATTCTGTTTTTTCAACACTATAAGCACCGTCTTTCAATTGCTCCTCAATAGCTACCCGGAAGTCTGATGCTGAACCGGAGATATAATCCTGAGCAGCAAACATGTAGCCCGTATTGGATACTACCTCTCTTACGGTTGGAATCAAGGTGTTCTGTGCGAGGTTTTGTAAGCTACGGAACTCGATAGCAAGCTCGATGAAAGACTCCTTGTCTGCAGGTAATTGAAAACGAGTTGAAAGCTTTGTTGTAGCGGTGACCTGGTCGATGAATCGTATGGGAATGGGATCCATTTCGCCTTCGATTTCATCTGTGTCTTCTCCATCGCTGACCACTTTAACATCGATGAATTTTTGCCAGGGTGTGATCTTCGCAAATCCGCGAAATTTAATTCCCTCCGTCATCACCGCATCTTTCTTGCCGTTTGGATATACTACAAAGTATTGGTATCCAGGCTCTGCCCAAAAGAATAGGTAGGGTATCATGATCATGAAGGCTCCCACACCAACTGCCACCAGCGATATCCTTCTGCTGAACATTAGCAGCCACGGTGAGGACTTAGATTTAGTCTTTATCATTTGACCATCTTTGCCCTCGGTGTATTTATCTTCATAAGATAAAAAGGGTCTGATAATCAGTGTTATGAGTCCGATAAGAATGATTAAAATTCCAAAAAGTGTCATTGTTATAATGGTTAAAGGTTAAACATAATTCTTCCATTCAGCCCATTTAGGCTGTCATGTATTGATTAAGAAATGTTGGGGATGGTATTAGCGGTCAGCTACCCGGTAGACAAACTTTAGTCCAGACCAGATCTCATCAACCGCACATACTTTTACGTCAACAAGTCCTGCTTCCAGTCCTGTAGTGCGAACAACCATGTCGCTCAGGTCTGTAGGAACCTTGGATGATTTCTTTGGCCAGGAAATCCACAAAGTACCCGTTTTCTTGAGTAAAGATTTGAGTTGTAGAATTTCCGCCTTCAGCTTATCGGCCGATTTGCAGAAGTAATGGATAAAGTCTACCTCGTTTGGCTGGTTTTCTGGGTTTACCTGAACGTTTTCAGGTAGAGGTCCTAACTGATCCCAATAAGTACTTGGTTCTTCATAGACTTTCATCACAAAGCCTTCTTTGATACCGAGTTTTTTTAATAAGGGAGTTCCTGAGTAACCTGCCATCTTTATTTGAGATATACTAAATTATACGAATTATGTTTCGAATATGTTTCATATTCAGTATAATATTTTGATATATGATATATACGGAATATTATTTTGAATTCGGTTTTATTGTTATCTGCTCATTATCAGCAATATCTGAAAAATGACGGCTTTATCATAGCTTGTAGAAATACTCCATTTTATTTAGCTAATCGTTAGGCTAGTGTTATTTTTGCGCATGGCAGAACAGATCCTCATCCTTGATTTTGGATCGCAGTACACTCAATTGATTGCGCGAAGAGTTAGAGAACTCAACGTTTACTGCGAAATACATCCTTACAATCACATTCCTGAAATTACTGAAGACATTAAAGGAGTAATTCTTTCCGGCAGCCCTTGCTCTGTGAGAGAAGAAGATGCACCTGATGTGGATGTAGATATGTTTAGAGGCAAAGTTCCTGTTTTGGGAGTTTGCTATGGAGCTCAATTGATGGCTCAGAAATATGGCGGAAGCGTACTTCCTTCTGAAATCAGAGAGTACGGAAGAGCCAGATTGAGTAGAGTTGATTCACATTTCGACTTGATGAAGGAAATTAGCCTTGATTCTCAGGTTTGGATGTCTCACTCAGATACCATTAAGGAGTTACCATCAACTTTCGAAATTATTGCCAGCACACCTAGTGTGGCAGTAGCAGCTTATAAAGCTAAAGACGAAGCTACCTATGGAATTCAGTTTCACCCTGAGGTAACTCACTCAGAAGAAGGTAAAACACTTCTAAGAAATTTTGTAGTTCATATTTGCGGATGTTCTCAAGACTGGACTCCGGATATTTTTGTTGAAGCTACCGTAGCTGAGTTGAAGGCGAAGCTTGGCAATGATAAAGTAGTACTTGGTCTTTCAGGTGGAGTAGACTCTTCTGTGGCGGCAGTGCTTATTCATAAAGCTATTGGAGATAACCTTCACTGCATTTTCGTAGACAACGGATTGCTCAGAAAGAATGAGTTTGAGTCAGTACTTGAATCTTATCAAGGCATGGGCTTGAACGTGAAAGGTGTAAATGCCAAGCAACAGTTCTACGATGCTTTGGAAGGTATTACTGACCCCGAGGGAAAAAGAAAGGCCATTGGTAGAGTGTTTATCGAGGTGTTCGATCAGGAAGCGCACAAAATTCAAGATGTGAAGTGGTTGGGTCAGGGTACTATTTATCCTGATGTGATTGAATCTGTTTCTGTAAAGGGTCCTTCAGCAACAATAAAATCGCACCACAACGTTGGAGGTTTGCCTGAGAAGATGAATCTGAAAGTGGTGGAACCGTTGAATACACTCTTCAAAGATGAAGTAAGAAATGTTGGAAGAAGCCTGGAGATAGATCCTAATATTTTGGGTCGCCATCCATTCCCAGGTCCGGGTCTTGGAATCAGAATTCTTGGAGATATTACACCAGATAAGGTGGCTATTTTGCAAGAGGTGGACTATATCTTCATCAATGGGTTGAAGGAGAAAGGTTTGTACGATCAGGTTTGGCAGGCAGGTGCTATGTTATTGCCAATTCACTCGGTGGGTGTAATGGGCGATGAAAGAACTTATGAGCAGGTAGTGGCATTGAGAGCAGTAACTAGTGTGGATGGTATGACAGCCGACTGGGTAGACCTGCCTTATAGCTTCCTGCAAGATGTTTCTAATGATATCATTAATAAAGTAAAAGGAGTAAACAGAGTGGTTTATGATATCAGTTCTAAACCACCGGCAACCATAGAATGGGAATAATGCAGAGATTTTTACTGGCAAGTGTTCTGGTGCTGTTGAGCATTACTACGGCTTCAGCACAGAATATTAAACAGTTATTTGACGAGGGGAAATCACTTTTCGATAGTAAGCAGTATGCCTTGGCGTTTGGCAAGTTTGAGCCGCTTACCGCGCTCAATCAGGAAAACGACATGGTTCGCTATGCCCATTATTATTATGCAGTATCGGCTTACGAAACGGGAGATATCATTACGGCTAAAAATGCTTTCAAACAGATTCAATCTAAATACTCTGATTGGGTAAATGACGATGTAAACTATTGGCTGGGGTTGATAGCGGTGAAGCAAGGAAACCCAACGGAGGCTTTCGACTACCTGAATAAGGTTAGCACTGATGAGCTATCTGAATCAGTGAATGTGCTCAAAGCTCAGGCGATTGATTCAATCGATAATATCAATCAGCTTAAATCCCTTCTTATCGAATACCCTGAAAATGTGGTAGCAAGTAGATTGGCTTCAGAAATTCTGAGGTTAGATGTGGAAGAACAAGATTTAGACTTGCTCGATTCACTAGAGAGTATCTATGACCTTCAGATTTCCCTTACTCTTGACGACATCAAAAGCTCTCCGAAGAAGGAGGTTTATAATGTGGCCATGTTCTTGCCATTTACTTACAGAAATGATTCAGCTAGAATTGCGCAGTTAGAATCTAACTGGACCACTAGAATGTATCATGGAGCTTTGTTGGGGGTTGAGAAACTGCAAGAAGAAGGTGTCAAAATCAACCTGATTACAATTGATACGAGAGACGGTCAACAAAGGCTAGATCAGATGATAGCTTCGGGTCAGTTAGATAGCCTGGATTTCATTATCGGGCCTGTTACGCAGCAAGCAGTTGAGACCATTACAAAATTCTCAAAGGAGAGAAAAATCAATATGATCAATCCGCTCTCTTCTAATAGCGAGATTTTGGTTGAAAACCCATATGCCTTCCTGTATTATCCTAGCAATGAGTCTTTGGCCTTACGTTCAGCTGATTATGCAATCAAGCACTTCGCCAAAAATAAAAACACTGCCATATTCTATTCCGGTGCAGCAGACTATGAAAGGGCTCAGCTTTATAGGGAGTTGATAGAAAAGGATTCTTTCAATGTGAATATTTTCATGAGAGTTCCTCCGGATGAGTCAGTGAAAATTCAACAGCTATTTGTTGAAGAAGAGGAGGTAGATAGGGACTCGCTGGTTGTGGCTGAAATGATTGCAGAAATGGATTCCCTGCGCGATGCTGAAGTAGAGGAGTGGGAGATTTATTCAGAAAGAGATTTCGTATATGATACCCTAAAGATTCTTCCTGATAGTATTGGGCACATATTTATTGCCTCAGACTTTTCTCAACTATCTACCAGTGCTTTAAGTGGAATTGCCGCCAGACCAGATACCGTAGAATTTATTTCTTCATCGAGGTTTTTGGCAGCTGAGCAATCTTTTTCTTTTACTCAATTGGAAAGGCTGAATGCCATATTTGTCGGCAGTAATTATATGGATTACAGTACTGAAAATATTAAGGAATTTAGAGAGAAGTATGTCAACACTTTTCTTTCCAGCCCAGTTAAGGAAGAGAGATTAGGCGATGCCTATATGGGGTACGATATTGTTGTAACCTTTGGCAGACTGCTGAACCAGTATGGAAAGTATTTCCAGGTTGGTCTAAGAAGAAGGGGAACAGTTGAAGGTGAGCTAACGGAGAAATTAATCTACAAGCTTTCTAATGATAATAGATTTATGCCTTATCTAAGAGTGAGAGCTGCGGAGGTGGTAAAAGTAGAAGATCAGGAGTATGCATCAGATTACAAAAAGTAATAACCTCTTTGAGGAAGCACAAAATTACATTCCGGGTGGTGTGAACTCTCCGGTAAGAGCATTCAAAGCTGTAGGAGGTAATCCCATTTTTATCAAGAGGGCCGATGGAGCTTTCATTTATGATGAAGATGACAACGAATATATTGAGCTGATCAACTCTTGGGGTCCTATGCTTTTGGGTCATGCGAATCCAAAGATTGAAGCCGCTGTGCAGGAAGCTATTAAAGGCTCACTATCCTTCGGTGCCCCAACTGCCAAGGAAATTGAAATGGCTAAAACCATTTGCGAAATGGTACCTAGCATAGAGAAGGTAAGAATGGTGAACTCCGGTACAGAAGCTACCATGTCTGCCGTTCGTTTGGCCAGAGGCTATACCGGCAAATCAAAGATCATTAAGTTCGAAGGCTGTTACCACGGTCATGGCGATTCATTCCTTATTGCAGCAGGTAGCGGTGCCATTACATTGGGTGAGCCCAATAGCCCAGGTGTAACCAAAGGTACTGCCAGAGATACCATCACAGTTCCTTTTAATGATATCAACAAGGTTCATGAAGCCGTAATGGCGAATAAGGATAATGTGGCCGCGATTATTGTAGAACCGGTTGCCGGTAACATGGGCTGTGTATTGCCGAAGGAAGGGTTTCTCGAGTCATTAAGACGTATCTGTGATTCTGAAGGTATTGTGCTCATTTTCGATGAGGTAATGACCGGATTCAGGTTATCTAAATCTGGGGCGCAAGGAGTATTTAATGTTGAGGCCGACCTGACAACGTTAGGTAAAATTATTGGTGGTGGAATGCCAGTAGGAGCCTATGGTGGTAAAAAAGAAATCATGGATTTCGTAGCGCCCGTGGGGCCTGTTTATCAGGCAGGAACGTTGAGCGGAAATCCTGTAGCTATGGCTGCGGGTCATACTATGCTTACTGAAATTAGCTCTGACGCCACACTTTATAGCGATCTGGCTTTGATTACTGCCAAATTGGAAAATGGTATTCAAGATGGACTTGATGATTTGGGTCTACCCTATACCATCAACAGAATTGGATCAATGATTAGCCTTTTCTTCACTTCAGAGAAAGTGGTAGACTTTGAAACCGCTAAGAGGTCTGACCTAAAGCTTTTTGGGCAATATTTTAGAGAGATGCTTAAAAGAGGAATATATCTTCCTCCTTCACAGTTCGAGTCTTGGTTTATATCTAAGTCCATTACTCCGGCATTGGCCAATAGAATTATTGAGGCCAGCCATGAGTCGCTAAAAGTAATTCACTAGTAATACCAGAAGCTGATAAATACTTCGAGGTAGAAGAACACTTGTAGGAAGAATACATAGATAAAGCCTACAATGTTGAATTTCACCAAAGTCTTTAGCCATCCTTGCTTATAAACCTTTAAGAATGATATGTAGGCGTAGGTGCTGGTAAGCACAAAAAGAGCAAAGAAAATGATTGCTCTGAGCGCTTCATAGTCGCCATTAGGGAATGTATTCTCACCAATCAGCTTAAATATTATGAGCAGCCCCAAACCATAGATGAGGTAGGCAAAGGAGTGAATATGAAGTGCATGCACAATGTGTTTAATGTATAGGTGCTTCCTTCTTACATAAATCAGCTTCAATACTCCCGCAAATAATGGAATAAGAATGAACATCATCAGAGGGAGGTTGCCTAAAACAAAGCCTTTGAAGCCCTCGTCATTTTTGAAAATCTTTCTTACCTGCTGTTGAATACGAGACTTATTACTGCCTTTGAAAAGCGTTATATTAAGGTTTTCTCCACCTGATAAAGAGTCCCAAAACACAGAATCTGGCATGCGAGTATCTCTGGCAAACCGGTGTAGCTTTTCCATGGTTCTTTCTTCTTTTCTTGGAGGTACTACCACTGACGATAAGGACACTGTCAGGTCTTCAATAAAGTCATCACCGTAATCTGCATTGAGAGAATCTACCAGTTGATCGAAGGTAGTTACATTGCCATAACGTTGAATTAGAGAGTCTTCCACTAGCGAAAACCGCACGCTGTCAGGGAGTTGCTTTAGGCGACCATTTTCCTTTAGGGCTTCGATTGAAGCAGAGGTTAATTCCGCCTCATCATTCAGTGTTTGAAGGTTGAAGTCTGAAAGTAGGTAGCTGATAGTGAAGAAGTAAAAGAGACTCATCACAAGGTAAAGCCTAACCGGGTGAATGAAGTGCTTCACCTTTCCTTCATGAAATCTGTTGGTTAATGCCCCGGGCTTGAAAAGGAATGGCATGAAACTGTGAGCCATTTTGGAGTCTATACCAAAATAGTTGTCTAAGAACTCTGTAATCAATGTTGAGAAAGTAACATTGTTATCTGAGTTAGACTGACCGCAGCTTGGACAGAAGTTATATTCCTCTTCTAAGTGCGAGCCGCAGTTGTTGCAGGTGGAGCTTCTTCTTTTCTTTTCTTTCATGCTTGAGCACTACTTCAAGTTTAAATATAACAGAAGAACTATTGAAGGAAAAGAAACTAAAAAAAGCTAATCGAAAAGATTAGCTTTTTTGGGATGTATTTAGGTTTAATATCGCTCCAACTTCACCGCAGAGCAATTTTAACCTCTGAATTTAATTTTCCGTCAGAAGTTAAAATCGACATAATAAATGGTCTTATCCCATAATAGCTCAATGCTGCCTCCTGAATTAGTTTTTACCACCTGAATGGTAAAACCTTCAACCTCTTCAGTATTCTTCTCTCTCATCATTGGGACTCTCAATAGGTCTCTTTCTTGATTATAAGCTTGTCCATTCTGGCCTGTCTGTTTGTTAATGATCAGCGTTCCACCATTTTCCTCGGGAATGCTGAACAGAGTATACTCACCGGCAGGTACTTTATTGCCTGATATATAGATGTCTTTGGTGGTTGAGAAGTGGCTAGCAGTATTCGCTCCGGTTCTCCATACTTCTCCATAGGGAACAATACCTCCAAAAATGCTGCGTCCTCTTTTTTGTGGTGAACCAAACGTCACCTTAAAGTCAGATCCGCCAAAGCTAGTGCTGTTTTCCTCAGCTGGGCTCAACGTGCCAAAAGGCGATCCCTTCTTATCAATTTCTATGTACTTAGCGGTAAGCTCATCAAAATTCAGTTTTTTCACCCTTTCAACGATGAGCTTACGGGTTGTCTCTTTAGCGTCTAACCAAACCATGTCTCCAGCTGAGTTGGTTTGAACGTACATCACACCGCGAGAAGGATGTCTTAATGTATATTCATTATCTGCAGTATTGTGAATAATGAAGTCTGAAGCTCTTGAGCCAGTAATGAGATATTGATGAATTGAATCGGCTTCAGATTCATGAGCCCAGTTGAAAGCAATATCATAAGGCCAGTGTACCATGTCTATAAATGGTAGAAAGTTTTTGTCATTGAGGATAGAGCTGGATACTGTACCATTTCGCCCCTCATATTCTATCTTTAGGCTGTCTCCTTCAACTTTCAGAATTTGAGAAACTATGCCTTGAGCAATTCCATAGCCGCTAAACTTGTCTTTGAAAGTGGCAGCATACATGCTGGCCAAATGGCCAGATTCGTCAAATTCTAGTTGATAGCTTGTGAGGCTGATTCTTGGGCTCCTCAATACTACATCTGCTATAAGCTGATTTCCCTCAGTTTTAACTCGTTCAATGGCTAGCGTGTCATTGCCAAGACGGGTAACATAATAGTATGTGTCATCAGAAGAATCGCTTCCCGATCCGCAAGCTGAAAATATCAGGCATAGAATGGCACTTGCCAAAAGTAGTTTTTTCATTGGTTTTCGGTTGGTTTACTTTAAGGTAGGTAGTATCGAAAGACTTCCTAAATGCTTTTATTCCAGTGGTTAAAGCTTTGTTTTTACTTTAGACCAATCTTTAATCTGCCAGTAAATGTGCCCGGTGGTCAAGTGGTTTTCTTCTGTGTCGAATGCTTTGACCTCGCAGCAAACCACAATCGATTCAGTTGTTTTGAGCGGTTCGATTACCTCTTTATTTAGCCAGTCTTCGGAGATTTTGAAAACTACTACTGTATCCATTTTGGCCTGATAGTGATACTCCATCTCCATCTTCTGCATAATGATTCTATACTTCTTCGGATTGAGGCAATTGAGCAAAACCAGACCGGTAGAATATTCAGAGGCAGTGGCTAATGCACAGGCATGAATTCCTTTGATATGGTTAAGGTTCGCCTTTTTGTAAGGAATAATTACCTCAACAGAATAATCTCCTATACTCTTGATTTTGAAACCATGAGGTTTGTTGAAAGGGATCATTCTAGCCAAGCCAAAATTTAAAAGGGCTAGGTGTCTTTTAGAGGTTTTTGCTCTTTCCAGTAATGTGGAGGTGTCTAACATAGTCGAAGGTTTGTTTGAATTTATATATTCTTCACTAATTTCCCGATATGCTAAGTTTTTGGGAGAAGGATTTTTTCATTGCCTACGATTATATCATTGTGGGCAGTGGAATTGTGGGCTTGTCAACAGCCGTTTCATTGAAGGAAAGAAAGCCGGAGAGTAGAGTGCTGGTTTTAGAAAGAGGAGTTTTCCCGACAGGGGCTAGCACCAAAAATGCCGGCTTCGCTTGCTTTGGAAGCTTATCAGAAATAGTGGCCGATTTAAAGAAGCTACCGGAGGAGGAAGTTTTTAACCTGGTCAAGTTGCGGTGGGATGGTCTTCAACTACTTAGAAAAAGATTAGGAGATGAGGCGATTGACTACCAGAATTATGGTGGCTATGAATTATTGAGAGAGCCGGAATTGCATGCTCTCGATGAATTGGATAGGGTCAATCATTTGCTATACCCTCTCTTTGGTAAGACGGTTTATTCTATCGAAAACCAAAAGATTCACGATTTCGCTTTTCCAAAGGAGGCGGTAAATACCATGGTCTTTAATCCACTTGAAGCGCAGATTCATTCAGGGAAGATGATGAAGAGCCTGCTGCAGTTGGCGACTTCAAAAGGAGTAGAGGTAATCACCGGGGCTCAGGTGGCCGCTTTTGAAGAGAAGCAAGATGCTGTAGAAATAGCCCTTGCCGATGGCCCTACCTTTAAGGCTCAGCAGGTAGCCTTTTGTACCAATGCCTTCTCTAAATGGTTTTTCCCAACCATGGATATAGAGCCGGGTCGAGGTGCTGTTTTAGTTACTAAACCTGTAAAAGCATTGAAATTGAAAGGTACATTCCATTACGATGAAGGCTTCTATTACTTCAGGAATTATCAGGACAGAGTGATTTTTGGAGGAGGCAGAAACCTAGATATTGAAACAGAGAAAACAACCAGTTTCGATATCAATCAAATTATCTTAAATAAGCTGAAATCTGACCTTGAAACGTTGATTTTACCAGGGCAGGAATTTGAGATAGAACAAACTTGGTCGGGAATTATGGCTTTCGGGCCGAATAAGAAACCAATTATTGGAAAACAGTCTGACAGAGTAAGTGCAGGAGTGAGACTTGGTGGTATGGGGGTGGCTATAGGAAGCAAAATAGGCCTTCAGCTGGCGGATCTGATGCTTCAATAATCAAATAATTGCTATCTTCAACGCTTACCAATAAAACTTATGAATTATAAGTACCAGAAGCCGTCTCTCTTACAGGCATTTATTCCCATTATTTTTCTTGTTATTGCCCTCTTTATTAATGTTAGAATTTTTAAAGATGCTGCCTTAGATGGCTCCAATCAGATTATCTTAATTCTTTCAGCTGCGGTGGCTTCTCTGGTTGCTATTAAGCTCGGAATGAAGTGGGAGCAGATTCAAAAAGGTATTGTCAAGAGTATCAGCTCAGCTATGTCATCGATCATTATTTTGCTCTTGATTGGTTCTTTAGCGGGCACATGGTTGCTTTCAGGTATTGTTCCTGCCATGATTTATTATGGCCTTCAGGTACTTAATCCAACTATCTTTTTGGTGGCGGCTTGTATTGTTTGTTCTATTGTTTCTTTGGCAACAGGTAGTTCTTGGACCACAGCTGCTACAGTAGGAATTGCCCTGATAGGTATTGGAAAAGCCTTAGGCTTGCATGAAGGAATGATTGCGGGAGCAGTACTCTCTGGCGCCTATTTCGGTGATAAGATGTCTCCATTGTCAGACACCACTAATTTGGCTCCAGCCATGGCCGGAACAGATTTGTTTACTCACATAAGATATATGGTGCTGACTAC
>JABXIP010000147.1 GCA_013373005.1 Cytophagia bacterium
GGAAGAAATATTCAGCAATTCAATAATCAAATGGAGGCTGAAGGTGTAAGGGTTGGCAGGCCTTTTCCTCCTTATAATGAATGGTGCAGAATAAGCATGGGCACTATTGAGGAGGCTCATATTTTTAATAAAGCACTTAAAAAAGTGATGTCTTGAGGCTCAATGCCTTAACTCTTATTTCACTTTCAACTGCCTGATTTTCATCGTAAATTAGGAAACAAATCATCGACTTTCCCGCTTCATACTATGATGGGATTAGCTCATTATTTTGACTGATACCTTATTGATTATATAAATATGAATTACATGTTTATAGCTGATTTTTATTGGATATTTAATCAAACGTTGAACGCATAAACAAACAATCTAAATATGGAAAATAACAATCCTCATGGGCAAGGTGGCGATATAAGCAACTGTCCATTCTTCGGAGGTACAGCACCTAAGCAATCAGCTGGTGGAGGTACCGGAAATAAAGACTGGTGGCCCAACCAGTTGAAGGTCAATATTCTTCGACAAAACTCTTCTCTTTCCAACCCCATGGGTGAAGACTTTAATTACGCTGAGGAATTCAAAAAGCTGGATTACGCTGCTCTCAAAAAAGACTTGAATGATTTGATGACAGACT
The DNA here is from genome assembly GCA_013373005.1 of Cytophagia bacterium. Classification (GTDB taxonomy): domain Bacteria; phylum Bacteroidota; class Bacteroidia; order Cytophagales; family Cyclobacteriaceae; genus Roseivirga. Next base: position 629 of record JABXIP010000147.1, read on the forward strand.
CACAAGAGTGGTGGCCTGCAGATTTTGGTCACTATGGCGGTCTGTTTATTCGTATGGCATGGCACGCTGCTGGTACTTACCGTATAGGTGATGGTCGTGGAGGTGCAGGTGCGGGTCAACAGAGATTTGCTCCGTTGAATAGCTGGCCTGACAATGCCAATCTTGATAAAGCCAGAAGATTGCTTTGGCCAATCAAGCAAAAATATGGTAACAAAATCTCCTGGGCTGATTTGATGGTGCTTACCGGAAACGTAGCACTAGAATCTATGGGCTTCAAAACTTTCGGTTTTGGAGGCGGTAGAGCAGATGTTTGGGAGCCTGAGCAAGATGTTTATTGGGGTACTGAAACCGAGTGGTTGGATGATAAGAGATATTCTGGCGATAGAGAGTTGGAAGATCCGCTAGCTGCTGTGGTAATGGGATTGATCTATGTGAATCCTGAAGGGCCTGATGGTAATGGCGATCCGGTATCTGCGGCCAAAGACATTCGTGAGACATTCAAGAGAATGGCCATGAACGATGAAGAAACCGTGGCTTTGATTGCTGGTGGTCACACATTCGGTAAAACTCACGGTATGGCCGATCCTGGTCAATATGTTGGGCCTGAACCGGAAGCTGCTCCAATTGAGGCTCAAGGTTTCGGATGGATGAGTTCATATAATAGTGGTTCTGGCCCTGATGCTATTACAGGTGGACCTGAAGTAACCTGGACACAAACTCCAACTCAGTGGAGTAATGCATTCTTTGAGAACCTGTTTGCTCATGAGTGGGAATTGACAAAGAGCCCGGCAGGCGCAAAGCAATGGGTGGCTAAAGATGCGAAAGCAACTATTCCTGATGCTTTCGATCCGAACAAGAAGCATAAGCCAACCATGTTGACTACCGATTTGTCTCTAAGATTTGATCCTGAATACGAGAAGATCTCAAGAAGATTCCTGGAAAACCCTGATCAGTTTGCCGATGCCTTTGCTCGTGCTTGGTACAAGTTGACTCACAGGGACATGGGACCAACTTCAAGGTATTTGGGTCCTGAAGTGCCAGGTGAAGAATTAATCTGGCAAGATCCAATACCTGCAGTAGATCATGAATTAGTGAATGATGCTGATGTAGCTGCTTTGAAAGCCAATATTTTGGCTTCAGGCCTAACCGTTTCTGAATTGGTTTCTACCGCTTGGGCTTCTGCTTCAACTTTCCGTGGATCTGACAAACGTGGTGGTGCCAATGGTGCCAGAGTACGTTTGGCTCCTCAGAAGGATTGGGAGGTAAATAACCCTAAGCAATTGGCGAAAGTGTTGGACACTTTGAGCAGCATTCAGGAGGAATTCAATTCAAACCAGTCGGGTAATAAGAAAGTATCATTGGCCGATCTGATTGTATTGGGTGGGTGTGCTGCTGTTGAAAAAGCTGCTAAGGATGCCGGTGAGAATATTACCGTTCCGTTCACTCCGGGAAGAATGGATGCTTCTGCAGAGCAGACAGATGTAGAAGCATTCGAGTACTTGAGACCCTATGCCGATGGTTTCAGAAACTACAGAGGTACAACTTTCGATGTTTCTACAGAAGAACTACTGGTTGATAAAGCTCAGCTTTTGACGCTTACTGCTCCTGAAATGACAGTGTTGGTAGGAGGTATGAGAGTTTTAGGTACCAACTACAATGGCTCTAAGCATGGCGTATTCACCAGCAAGCCAGGTGCATTGACCAATGATTTCTTCGTGAACCTATTGGAGATGTCTACTGAGTGGAAGCCAGTAACTGATGACAATGAAGTGTTTGAAGGTACAGATAGAAAATCGGGTGCTGTAAAATGGACAGCCACTCGCGCTGACCTTATCTTCGGTTCGAACTCAGAGTTGAGAGCGGTATCCGAAGTATACGCGCAAAGCGATAATCAAGGTAAATTCGTCAAGGACTTTGTTGCAGCATGGAACAAAGTGATGAATGCAGATCGTTTCGATCTGGCCTAGTCACCTAATTGATTAGAACTGTTGAAAGCAGCCTGAAAGGGCTGCTTTTTTATTTGTTCAATCTCATATGCAAAATAGGGTATGGTTTACCCTGTGGGTCCAACTCTGACCTGCCGATGATTTCAAAACCATGCTTTAGGTAGAATGCCGTAGCGTTAGGGTTTTGCTCATTTACATCAACTTTGTCCACTCCAAATTCATCTAAGGCACATCTGAGCATCAGACTTCCTAGCCCTTTTTCGTGGTAGTCAGGGTGTAAAAAAAGCATTTCCAAGTTCCTTTCGACCACTCCGAGAAAGCCAATAATTTCTCCTTGAGGTGTTTTCAGGCTTCTCAGTTCAACCATATCGAGATATTCATTCAGAATGAGAGGCTTGAAATAAGTGATGTCTTCCTCTGATAGAAAATGATGTGTAGCCCTTACTGAGGCTTCCCATACTTCAATTACTCTGGGAAATTCTTCCTTGTTTACTTTTTCTATGCTGTAGCTCATTAGTTTGAATTGGCTTCAATTTATGTCCTTCTGATTAAAACCGATCAGTTTTCTTAGCTTCCAATATATTGTAACTACCAGCACATATTCTACTCCAATCAGCCAGAAGCCAGGGTCTCCAAAGAAACTCAGATGATTGCCACCTGTTGGTGCAATAAGTACAGGAACCGTAATGGTAGCGTCCAAAATTATGGCTATCAAAAACATAAAGGCACCTAATAGAATGCCATTGGTTTCAATGCCTTTTCTATAGTAGATATGAGCTGCCAATATGGTGATGGGGACTAGGGCTACGGATAATACCAGATTGGCTTGAATATCCGGGTCCTCCATCAACTCTACGAAATAGGAGAGCACAAAAGATGTCACACCAAGTGTCCAGACAATGAGGGCTGCAAAGACAGCCCTTTTTACGTTTAACCTATCCATATTTCATCAGGTTAAATTGCATTAGGAACCATCTGATTCCAGATACCAGTTTCAGAGGTTTTTTCAGCATAAGATGAGAAGCTCATTGCTTCACGGTTCAAGACCTCTTCTATATCATGAGAGATATCCTGATTCTCCGCATTCCCCAAAACTTCCTCAAAGAGGTAGGAGAACAACCAGACATAGTCATCAGGTAAGCCGGCTTCTTTCATCATTTCTGCATAGGCCTCTATAGTTACTGGTTGAAATTCAATAGTTCTTCCTGTTGCCGAAGCAATTTCGTCTATCACCTGCTTGAATGTTAGCTTTTCAGGGCCAGTAACTGTAAGTGTACGACCATTCCATTTATCGTCTAATAAGGCGTTAACTGCTACTTCTGCAATGTCATTAACATCAACAAAGGGAACTTCAGCTTGGGGCATAGGAAGAGCTACATGGCCAGCTAAAATTGGGTCGAGTAAGAAGCTTTCGCTGAAATTCTGGTTGAACCAGGAAGCCCTAACAAGGGTGTAATCGCAACCTGAGTTAGCGACAATTTGCTCGCATGCTTCTGCTTCTTTTTCTCCCTTGCCTGAAAGTAAAACCAGCTTCTTTACATCCATTTCCTTAGCCGCTTCTGTGAGCTGAGCTATGGCTTCCTTGGCTCCAGGTACTGCCAGATCAGGATAGTAAGTAATGTAAGCAGCATCCATTCCTTCAAGCGCAGGAGCAAAGGTTTCTGAGTTTTGCCAATCGAATGATGGTTCATCATACCTGCCTCCATTCCTGACTTGGTGGCCCATGTCTTTCAAAAGGCTGGCAACTCTGCTTCCTGTTTTTCCGGTGCTTCCAATAACTAAAATTTGTTTTTTCATAATGCTGTTGTTTTTGAGTTTGGCTGAGCCTTTGAGCTCTTTTATGATTGGTTATTAGTTGTTTCTATAATTATGGCGACCAGTAGAAGTCCAAATGAAAGCACAGAGAAAATTGTGCGGACCAGATGGTATCTGTTCCATTTAGGTTCATAATTGGCTCTTATTTCAATAAGCTTGAGTTCGTCTAATTGATTGATGTTGACTGAATCAAGCCAATCATTCAGAGGAACATTGCCAGCGCCCGTAACACCAAAAGTTCCTAAAGCATAGCTAATTGTAGCTAAGGCCATAAGGGTTAGTACATTTCTATCTACAGCTTGATAGCAGAAATAAGTGCTCCAGGCGAGAAATAATAAAGCCCCAAAAAAGATGAACATGAACCATGGGTTAATAATGGCACGGTTAATTTGTTGCATGGTTTCCAGATAGCTAAAGTCAGAAACCCTTTTTGTTCCTGGAATAACGGAGACTTGCCAGGCATAGAAGAGACCCGAGGATAGACCTGTAGTAAGTAAGGTCAGAAAAATGACAACTGTTTTTAAGGAGACTTCCATACCTTTTTGGTTTTATGGAAGCAAAGTTGATGGTTGGCCTATTTAATGAATTGACTATTCGCGCCAAGTTTTTGACACTTTGAGCCAAATGGACTGATTGTTAGCGTGTTCTGCGAAATTCAACTGGTGAAAGACCTGTCCACCGCTTGAAAGCACGGTTAAAAGCACTCTGCTCTGAGAAACCGGTCTGAAAGGCAATTTCTCCCACTGAGTTGTTGGAATTCTTGAGGAGATTTTCCGAGATCTCTCTTTGAGTTTGGCTTACAAGGTTTCTGAAATTATGACCACTTTCTGACAATCTACGATTTAGGGAGCGCTTGCTTAGGCCTAATTGCTCGCTAATAGATTCTATGCTCGGAATGCCGCCAGGTAGCGCATTTATTAATAGATTTCTTATATCTCCAAGCAGCTTGTAGGCACTTATTTCAATTCCTCCAGCTTCTTCATCCATTCGCTCCTGAAGGAATTTATTGATGCTCTCATCGGCCTTGGCAGTTCTGGTATTTAAGTCTCTTGTCAGGTAGGCGATGTAATTTTTGGACTGATTGAATTTTACCGGGCATTTGAAGGTGTCTTCATAAAGTTTTGGATTGTCACTTGGTGCATGTTGAAAAGAAACCTCAACCGGATAAAAACTCTTGCCCGTAATGGATTGTAACACAGTTACGGTTGCGGAGAATGTGGCTTCATTCGAACGTGCGACACCCATTCGATATGGTTCGCGGTGCAAGTATATTTTGGAAATATCATCAGCGTCAACGACTTCAAACACATAGGTGTTAGTTAGTAAATTAAAGTATCGAACGCTTCTGTCGAATAAATCTCGCCCTTTGGAACAGGTTTTCCAGCTGAGTCCTAGTACACCATAGTCATCAAGCTCCATTTCGGAACCAACACGAAGTGCGCATCCACTGGGAAGCATGTTATGAGCAATCTCATGAAGCTCGAAAAAGAGGTCTGCCGGAACGGCTTCAGGGCGTCTATTTCCTTCCATCAAAGGGATGCGCGGAATGGCATCTTCAGGCAGTCCCTCGCTGAGAACCTGCTTGACCACCTTGTCATACAATTTGATGGAAGTGAACTTCATGGCACTTTAAATGATAGTGTCTTTGCTTAAGGTTAGTTTAATAGTTTCTCCTGCTTTATTGATGAAGTTAAGTGTAATCAAAGCAAATCCATCTTCATGTTTATCCTGAACAGAGGCAGAAAATAAACCAACACTGTCAACACTGTAATTCAGACCAGCTAAAGCTTCCTTAACTTTTGGAAAGATAGTATCCTGATGATCTTCCAGATATTCTATAGCTCTTACTTCTTCCTCGTAAGCATCGTGAACAAAGTCTGCTGATTTACCATCTATGTACAGCATGACCAACCCATTGGTTTGCTTATTCAAATCGATGGAGTACTCATTTCTATCAACCAGCCTGAGGTCGGAAGATCCAAAAATGGAAATGGTACTGTCGAATTCCCTCATTCCTTAATTCCTCCTTTTACCAATAGCCAAATAGCAAAGGCCATTTCGCCAAGGATACTCGGAATTGCTACAAGGGCCAGAAGGATTTCTGCGTAGTCAACATAGTTGGGCATGAGAAAGTGCGCTACCGTGTCTACCATATACATTACACCAGCAATGCTCATAAATACCAAAATCCACTTAGGTATTGGAGCTATTCTGGCGAGGAGAATCAGGTGTGCTCCAAAAAAGAATAAGCCGATAAGCCACATATTATTAAAAGCTTCAACCTGATGAAGTACACCATCTGCAGTTGTTGCCTTAAGAGCTAGTGGCAAAGCAAAAACAGCAGCTCCCATAATAATAGCATGTGTCATTCTTAGGTAGGTGCTGAGTCTCGTGAATACATGCTCCTTAAACATTTCAAACAATGCCCAAGCTAAAATTACATCGAAAAGAGCAGTGATAAGGAAAGCTACTATCCCAAATCTTACAGTTATTTCACTGTTTTGAATAGTCCCTAAAGGATCGGCCTTTAGGGCATCTAAGACGAAGAAATTGGCAAAAATGGCGGCAAAGAAAATAACTACATAGCTTACGCCTGCGGTTTTGGCTAAGAATCTGGAATTCATGGTGTCGAATTTGGTTGAAGTTAATTCATTTGAAAATAACCAATGACTCTAGTCTATGCAAGAACAGAGTACATTGTGGATTTCTCTTATTGAGAGTATAAAAGGTCAGACGGAGAGATTTGTCTATTGTTTCACCTAGCGGGAATAAGGATAGATTAAATCATCAGAGTCACTCCAGAAGTACTCTGATGATTTAATTAAAGTGACAGACTAGGGATGTACAGACTTCAAATAGTCAATGCTTCTTTTTAAGGCCACTTCAGGGTTAGCTACCATGTCTTGCTCAATGAAGAAGTGCTTCACACCGTTTTCGGCACCCGCATCAACAATGGCTTTTAAGTCCATTACTCCATCGCCTGCTGTAGTCATATAAGGGAAAAGCTCCATCCATTGCATCGGGTCACCACCATCACCTGAGAACTGCTTTTTCTCTTTCATGTCTTTGAGGTGCATGGCAATATATCGGCCGGGATATTTCTTTAGGTAATCTACCGGATTGGCTCCTCCGGCAGCAGTCCAATAGATATCCATTTCAAGATAAACTAAATTGGGGTCAGTATTATCCAAAATCAGGTCGATTGGAATTTGCCCATCCATCTCATGAAAACCATAGCCATGGTTATGGTAGATGTACTTCAGGCCTTCTTTCTTGGCACTTTCACCAATTTGGTTGAAGGTTTCGGCCATGCGCTTATAATCGTCAATAGAGGTTCTTAGCTCAGGTGGAATAGAAGGAATCCCTACACACTCCATTCCTAAAGTATGTGCAGCTTCAGCCATTTGCGGCATCCTGGTTTGGAGTGTTTCAAGGTCGGCATGGGTAGAGGTAGCCTTCAGTCCATATTCCTTCAATATACTGGCGAACTCTTTTACATCGTGACCAAAGAAGCCGCTACCCGAAAAGCCCAATTGAGGAGTTAATGCAGCCCAGCTGTCTTTAACAGCTTGCACACTAAAAGGGAAGGGGCCGTAAAGTTCCACCTCTTTATAGCCCATATCGGCTAGCATTTTAAAGCCGCTTCTCAGGTCTTCGTCTAGCATCAATGGGATGGAAAATAGGCCGAGTCCATAAGGAATTGCTTGACTGCTTGCAGTGCTACAAGCCTGATAGCTGAGAGACATTAGTGCTCCAGTTCCGATGGCCGTGTTTCGGATAAATTCTCTTCTTTTCATAGGTAAGGTCGATTTGATATCCAATCTACCTCGAAAAGCGCAAAGTGTCAATATTACGCTTTGGAGGTAGGCTTTTTAATACAGAAGAGCTATAGTTTAGCCAATAAGAACTTTGACTAAATCCACCTCAAGAGCACCAGTGAATTTTGTGTAGTTACGCGGAGTGATTTTAATATTTAGAAAACCACATTGGTTTCTGGAAGGGCTTCTTTAATACGTTCTTTTTCATTTTCGCTAAAGTTATTATCACTCAATTCCAGAACAGCAAGAGATTTTAGATTTGATAGGTCTTCAGGAAGAAGTTTCAATTGGTTATCCCTGAGTAGAAGGACTTTTAGCTCAGGTAATTCTGGTAAATAAGAGAATAGATCGGTTAGGTTCAGTTCTGGGTTACTATCCAGTACTAAACCGTTAAGGCCAGTCATTAGGATAAGTTCTTGAGCAATCATTTCCAATTTGTTGTTAGATAAGACCAGTATCTTCAATGCAGGTAGTTCGGAAAGAGTCTGGAAAGAATTACCAAAGTCCAGATTAGGATTTCCGTCCAGGTGAAGTTCTTCTAGAGCCTTCAGTTGCGAAAATGCTGGAGGAATAAGAGAGAGGTTGTTAGCAGATAGATAGAGGAAGTCTAGTTTCTCGACTTGAGCTAAAAAATCAATGGTCTTACCAAGATTTAAGGCGGGGTTGTGGCTAAGGTCAATTTCACGAAGTTGGGGGTAACTCAGAAGTACCTTGGGGAGCTTTTTAAAGTTATTTTGTCTTAGATTAATCACTCGCAGCTCTTTTAAACTGTTAAGATCTTTTGGTAAGGCTTTGAGCTGGTTATCTTCCAGATTAAGAAGTCTAAGGTTTTTAAGATTAGCAAAGCCAGAGGGGAGTTGGGTTAATTTACATGCTCGTAAATACAAACTTTCGAGCTTGGTAAAGTCTTGAGAATGTTCAATTAAAACACTGATTTCAGAGCAATTCAGTTCCAAGGTTTTAACCGATTCAGGGTTAATTAAGGCCTTGTTAATTGCCTTAAAGGTCTCGTTGGTCTGACTGAGGGAGAATGATTGAAATAGGATACTGGCCGATAGAACTAGGTATAGTTTCATTGGGTTAACTATGGTGTCACACAATTTAACTAATTATTTAGTAATTCTAAGGTAAGTTACATGGTTTAGTTATCGACCTAAAAACAGTTTGTACTCAACTGCTGATGGTCTGACAACTTCGAAGTGGCAATATTCTGTTCAGAACCAATTTTGATGCAGCTTAAGCTAGGGTTTCTATCTACCCTTAAATCTACCAAAGCTGTATTCTGGCTTACATCAAGCGTGTTGAGTGCATTAGATGAAATATAGAAATATGTCAAAGCAGTGTTTTGTGTGAGATCCAATTCTTCAATCTGATTATCTGAAAGAATCAGTGTTTCCAACAATGTATTGCTACTGAGATCAACAGCTTCTAACTGGTTACTGGTCAGAAGCAGACTTTTAAGATTGATGGCTCCACTTGCATCTATAGTTTTCAATTGATTTTGCATCACGAAAAGCGTTTCGATGGACTCATTTTCGATGGTCAAATGTTCAAAGAAGTTGTAAGACAAGTCGATGATTTTTAAGTTTTCTGCATTTGAAAGACCACTGATTGAGCTTAATTCATTGAAGTTAAGGTCGGCCCAAATCAGTTTTGAGTTACCACTTAGGTCTATTTCAGTTAAGTAGTTATTGAAAAAGATAAGTGTGTCCAGTTGAGTATTGAAAGACAAGTCAACCGACTTAATTTGCTGGTTGGCTGCAGATAAGAAGGTTAAATTGGTGAAGCCTTCAATACCTGATAGGCTTTCAATTTCACCATGATTTGAGTTTAGGTTTAGGTCCAATTTACTGACGTTTTCAGCATCAGTTCTTAACATCTGCCCGTTTAGAGCTCCATCTGAATCAATACCTTGTTCAATCAATATGGCTTCAAAGTGAGTATCGGGAATTTCCAGATAGAGATTAGTTGGTTCGGGTTCATCGTTCGAACATGATGATAAACCGAGGATACCTAAAGCCAGAATTAAGAGTCCGGATTTTAGATGTTTGGAGGTAGAGAATTGACTAGTTGTTTTGAATTGTTGACGTTTCATTAATATTTGTTTTTGACCTATGCCCAAATTTAGGCTTTACTCTTCAGATAGGTTTGACCTTTCAGGCCAATGTTTTATCTCCTCGAGCCATATAGTAGTCGAGCCTAAAAGAGTGAATGTTCCGAATGACTGAAAAAAGGTTTCTCAGTTAAATGATTGTTTGAATTCGGATGGGGATCGGCTGGGGCTCGCTCAGAGTCTCTCCAAAGAGGACTCTGAGCTGATACTTTCATCAGAGTCCCATAAATGGAGACTCTGATGGGGTATTGACCTAAATCCCCTGAAGGGGACTTAGTATTGTCTCTTCAGGCAGCTTCATCGCTCACCCATGCCTGCGGCATGCAGGCTTTCGGGTAGGGGTGGAAGTTAGTTTAGAAATCAGTTAAACGACTGTCTGAACTCTGAAGGAGAGAGATTCACTTTCTTTTTGAAAAGCCGACTGAACGACTGGCTGTGCTCAAAGCCCAACTCATAGGCGATTTCGCTTACGGATAGATCAGTGGTTGAAAGCCTTTCTTTGGCTTTCTCTATCAACTTGTTTTGAATGTGTTGCTGCGTGTTCTGACCTGTTTGAACCTTGAGCAGACTGCTGAGATAGTTGGAAGACATATTCAGGTTTTCGGCCATTTCATGCACAGATGGAAGTCCTTCACGCATTAAATCATCTCTCTTAAAATAGTCTGTGAGCCAATCTTCTACTTTTGCCAGTACCGCATGATTGCTGATTTTTCTGGTGATGAACTGTCTCTGATAAAATCGTTCAGCATAGTTGAGCAATACCTCGATTTGTGAAATGATGATGTTCTGGCTGAACTGATCGATGTTCGCATGGTATTCTTCCTGAATACTTTTCATGATCCGAATCATGTGCTGTTCTTCTTTGTCAGATAAGAACAAGGCTTCATTGACCCGATAACCAAAGAATTCGTATTGATTGATTTTCTTGGCGAGCGGAGTATTCCAAAGAAAATCGGGGTGGATGAATAAAAGCCAACCGGTTGGTTTGGTGCCATCCTCATAATTGGCCCTTACGCTCACCACTTGCCCTGGTGACACGAAAGACATCA
>JABXIP010000312.1 GCA_013373005.1 Cytophagia bacterium
ATTAATTCAAAGGGCTGTAAATGAAGTGTTTACTGATTTTGAGTCGAAATTATTTAGTAAAACAAGTTGTATTAGCTGTCGTAAACCAACCTTATGCTTCAAGTGGAAAGATTTAAGAAGGAATATTCCGACAGGCTAATTCTGAATGTTGAAAACCTTCATTTTGAGGAGGGGATTCACTGGGTGAAAGGTGGGAATGGATCCGGTAAATCTACTTTTTTCAAATGTGTGGCAGGAATTAGTCCTTATAAAGGAAAAATTGTCTGTAGCGGAATAGAGCTCTCCAACGCTCCTGTTGAATACAAGATGCAGGTTAATTATGCTCAGGCAGAACCTGTTTTTCCATCTTCTTTGAGTGGAAAGCATGTGTTGGAATATTTTGCCGCTCTAAAGAAAGCTAGCAAAGAGCAATTGGGGTATCTGATCGAAAAGTTTGGGATGGATTCGTTTCTCAATCAATCAGTCAAATCCTATTCCAGTGGAATGACCAAAAAACTGGCTCTTGCTATAGCTTTTTTAGGGCAACCCAAGTTGGTCTTACTAGATGAGCCATTCAATGCACTTGATGCTATCTCTAGAGATGTTCTGTTTGAGTTGATGGAGACAGAAAGACAGAGAGGCTGCTCCTTCCTACTTTCTACCCATCATGATTTTGGATCGGAGCTGAACCTGAAAACAAAGAATTGGCTGATGGAGAACCAGACAATAATTGAAGAATGAAGGAGGTAGATCAGGTTCTTAGTAAGGTTTTTGTCAAGCGTTTTTACAGCGAAAATGCCGGCTTCTTTTTGGTTCTTCTCGGAGTTTGTTTTGGCTTCTTAAAAGCTGCTCAGCACTTTGAGCTTAATGAGGCTCTGGCTGACAAGCCGGTTTTATATTTGATTCCAATAGTTTTTTGGCTGCTTTATGGAATTAAAGTGGCGAGATTTTGCTCCAGAGTTGCTCGAGAGAAAGAATCAATGATGTTCGGGTGGATTGTGCTGGTCGGTAAGTCAAGGATTTTTAGCTCTGCATTGAAGGTTCAGTTCAGTTTGCTCTTGCCAATTCTGGGCTATGGTTCCTTTATGGCTTATGTGGCACTGGAACAGAGGGAGCCACTTTCGGCTACCATTGTTTTGAGCTCACTTCTGCTTTTGCTTTTAGGATTGAGTTTTTGGTATAAGAAAGACCTTAGTAACGAGAAAGAATATGGTCTTGAGGCATCAAAAACTATTGCTAAGTGGAGACCCAAATATTTCTTTGAATTCTACATTCATTATTTGCTGAGCTTTCAAGGGATAAGAATAGTCTTCGTCAAATCACTGTCACTACTCATTCTCTATATTTCCATTCAGGTCTTTATGGAAGAAGCTATCGACCTTAGATACTTAACTCTGGGAGTTCTTTTGAGTGCTACTGCCAATAGCTTCTTTTCTATGAACTATGCCCATTTTGAAAGAGAGGAACTTCAATTATTCAGAAACCTACCAATAGGCTTCAGAACTAAGACATTGGCTTTTTGGCTGACCTTCTTATGTCTATCTATCCCTGAGTTTTTGGTTCTTGCAGGACAGTTGAGCTTTGAAATTCCCTTGTTCGACTTGCTTAGTCTTATGCTTATTATTCCTTCCTTATTAATGGTGTTTATGGCCTTGGCTTATCAACCGAACTTCAATCAGGAGAGCTTCACTAAGCAGTTGTTTTTTATATCCGCCACTCTGTTCTTTGTCATTCTTGGACATGTTGGAGCACTGACCCTGGCTATTTTAGGACTGGCAGTCAGTGCTTTGCTACTGAGGGTTTGGCTGTTAAAATCTGAAATCCTGATCTAGCCTCTGCGAACTCTGCGTTCTTAGCGGTTAATTTCAACCGCGGAGTTTGCTAAGGGGGCAAAGGTTAGAAACTCAGCCTCCTCCATACCTTAATCAAGCTAATGGTACTAACAATAACCACGGCTAACCAAATAAACCCAAACAGAATGTTGCCATAAATAAACATCCCTGTGGCGAAGAGAAGGGCATAAACAAGCACAATACCGGCAAACATGGCCAGTAGGTCTACACTGAACTTACCAATACCTGGCGCCAGTTGATCACCTTTTGATTTGGCCTGCTTTCTAAGTCCATTCCAGCCCATTCCATATGGTTTTACAAGGTTGAAAAAGTCAGTCAGTGTTTTATAGTCAGTAGGTTTCGTCATTAAGGTCACAAGCACCCAAACCGCAGTAGTAATGCCAACGCTCAAGAGTAATTGATATTCGCTTGAAATAGAGGTCAAGCTTTCAGGCCCGAATTTGAAGAGTAGAGCCAGAATAAATGAAACCACCATGCCCGCTATTTCGGAATAGGCGTTGATTCTCCACCAGAACCAGCGAAGAATAAAGATAGAACCTGTACCGGCACCTATAGAAAGTAGAATCTGGAAAGCATCGTAAGCACTTGTAAGCACTAGCGCAAATAAGCCTGCCAAGACCATTAGAATCACTGTCGATAATCGTCCAACATTCACAAGCTCTTTCTCTGAGGCATCTGGTTTGATGAACCTTTGGTAAAAATCGAAAGCCACATAAGAAGAACCCCAGTTGAGGTGAGTAGAAATGGTTGACATATAGGCCGCTATGAGGGAAGCAATCACAATTCCTAAAAGGCCTTTAGGCAAGGTCAGGAGCATGGCGGAATAGCCTAAGTCATGACCTATCTTGCTTTCGCTTATTCCTGGAAAGGCTTCTCTGATAGATGCTAAATCTGGGTAAACGACCAATGAAGCCAAAGCAATTAGAATCCATGGCCATGGTCTTAGCGCATAGTGTGTAATGTTGAATAAAAAGGTAGCTGAGACAGCATGTTTTTCGTCTTTCGAAGAAAGCATTCTTTGAGCAATGTAGCCACCACCACCAGGCTCAGCTCCCGGATACCAAACACTCCACCATTGCACTGCAATAGGAATAATCAGTAGCGTGATGAACAGTTCACGGTTATTGATGTCTGGTATTAAGTCTAGCTTAGAAGCAATTTCCGGTCTTTCTAAAAGAGCCGTCAATCCACCAATTTCCGGTAGGTTAATGATATAAATGGCTGCGGCTACCGACCCAACCATGGCTACCAAGAATTGTAGAAAGTCAGTTAGAATAACTCCTCTCAAGCCCCCCAAAGAGCTATAAGCAACGGTAATGACTGAAGCATAGACAACGGTTTTCCAAGGTTCAAGTCCAAACATTACCTCACCAATTTTAATCGCAGCCAAAGACACAGAGGCCATAATCATTATGTTGAAGAAAACGCCAAGGTATATGGCTCTGAATCCCCTCAAAAAGGCGGCTTCTTTTCCTGAATATCTTTTCTCGTAAAACTCAAGGTCGGTTAGTACTCCAGACTTTCTCCACAGCTTGGCATAGACAAAAACGGTTAGCATACCGGTGATCAGAAATGCCCACCAGGCCCAGTTACCGGCAACCCCATTTTGGCGAACAATATCAGTGACCAGGTTAGGTGTATCGGCCGAGAAGGTGGTAGCAACCATTGAAACTCCAAGAAGCCACCATGGCATATTTCTTCCCGATAGGAAAAACTCTTTTGAAGATGAACCAGCTTTTCTGGAAACCCTGAGCCCGATGACCAGGAATACCACGAAAAAGAGGAGAATAATGATCCAATCGATAGAAGAAATATTCATACTTAATGAAAAGTTAAATTGATTTGTCAGAAGTTTTTGTTCATTTTCGAACCAACAATAATAGAAAAATTTAAGAGGATATTATGGATTTGACATTAGTGGTATTGGCAGCCGGAATGGGTAGCCGCTATGGAGGAAATAAACAACTGGACGGAATTGGGCCAAATGGCGAAATCATTATGGATTATTCAATTCATGATGCTATCAAGGCGGGCTTCACCAAAGTTGTATTTATCATTCGTACGGATATTAAAGAGGCTTTCGAAAATCACTATGCAGAGAGATTCAAGGGCAAAATCAAAATGGAGTATGCCTTCCAGAATGAATATACTGAGCATACTGCACCCTATGAGGCCAGCCGAAAAAAACCTTGGGGTACTACCCACGCAGTGCTTGCGGCAAAACACTTAATCAATGAGCCTTTCGTAGTAATCAATGCCGATGACTATTATGGTCAGGAATCTTTTGCCGAAGTGGTAGAAGCTATGAAGAGTATGAAGGAGAATGAGTACCTAATTATGGGATATAAACTCGAGAATACGCTTTCAGACCATGGCACAGTAAATCGTGGTGTTTGTCAGGTAGATGAAAGTATGCACCTGGTAGGAATTGAGGAAACGCTTTCAATAGGCAAAGAAAACGGAGTGATTTCTTATGAAGTTGATGGTGAGAAACACGAGCTGAGTCCGGAAACATATGTTTCCATGAACTTCTTTGGTTTCCCTCCAACTGTACTTCCGTTGTTCGAAGAGAAATTCATTGACTTCGTAAAGGCCAATAATGAGAACCCAAAAGCGGAATGTTTTATGCCTGTGGAAGTAGGCAATCTAATGGATGAAGGTAAAGCTGTGGTGAAAGTGGTCCCAACTACTGCCTCATGGCTGGGGGTTACTTACAAAGAAGATAAGGAGCATGTTGTGGCGGGAATCAACCAAATGATTGCCAATGGCAAGTATCCGGAAGAAGTAAAATAATGCAGGTAGCACAAGAGGCTATTAAGCTTTTCAATGTTCAGGGAGCAATCGATTCGATTGCTCCTTTAGGTTTTGGCCATATCAACGATTCCTTCTCGGTGAAAGTAAATGGCCATGGATACCTTTTGCAGCGCCTGAATACCAATGTGTTTAGACAACCGGAGATTATAGAAGAAAATCTCTCTAGACTATTAAGTCATGCGCCTGAGCTTTTTCCCTTACACCTAAGAGGAGCAAGTGGAAAATACCATGAGGGGAAAACCGACAATCTCTGGCGGATTCAGGAATTTGTTCAAGACAGCTATTCGCCTACCGAGCTGACTGTGCAGGAATTATCAGAAATAGCGAAAGGTTATGGAAAGTTTACAGCAGCTTTTAAAAATGCCAGACCAGACCAATATGCTGAAGGCATTCCTGGCTTTCACAATTTGCATCATAGACTCAATCAGTTTCAACAGGCACTGGAAACCAACTCTGCAGCCAGAGCTGAGTCTGCTTCAAATGAAATAAGAGCAATTGAGGAATATTCCTGGATTGCCGATCAATTCGATAATTTAGTCGAGCAAGGACTTCCGCTGCGTGTGTGTCATAATGATGCAAAGGCTGGAAATTGCCTACTATCGAAGAAGACGGGAGAATTTCTAAAGGTTGTAGATCTGGATACCGTTTGGTCGGGCTATGCGCTATTCGATTTGGGGGATATGCTACGCTCTATGCTTTTCAATATCCCTGAATATGAGGTTCAACTGGATGGATTGAGATTCGATCAAAAGCGCTTCGAAACAATTCTCAATTCATTTTTAGCCCAATGTGGAGATGCTCTTGAGGAGATTGAGCTAAAGTCACTTCCATTCGGAGGACTTTACATGACCTATATGATGGCTACCCGTTTTCTTACGGATTACCTGAATGGGGATATCTATTATAAAACCGGCTATCCTGAGGAAAACCTGATCAGGACCAGAAATCAGCTCAAAATTCTGGATTTAACCAGAGATTTTTTGAGTCCACATTCATAACTCATCGGCATAGTTTTTAAAAATTAAAACCAACCTTTGTACTTAGTTTCATGTATATACACAAGTTAAACCTTACTCATATGAAAAGACTAATGAATTTATTCCTAGCGCTTTTGCTAGTGGCTTCATTTAATCAAATGGAAGCGCAAACCTGGAAGGTAGACCCTGCTCACTCAAGCATCTTATTTAGTGCCAAGCATAACGGAATTTCGTTTGTTCATGGCCGTTTCGATAAATTCGAAGGTGCTGTGGAAGGAGGAACTGCTGCAGATTTTAGCGGAGCAAAGGTTTCTTTCTCGGCAGATGTTCAAAGCATTAACACCAATGTAGAGCCAAGAGATAACCACTTGAGGTCGGCTGATTTTTTTGATGTTGAAAACCATCCAAAATTGACCTTCGAGAGCACTTCTTTCAAAAAGACAGGAGAAGGCAGCTATGAGGTTGTTGGAAATTTGACCATGCGTGGAAATACTAAGCAGGTTACTTTGTATGCTGCACATATTGGCTCAACCAAAACCAGAGGTGGTAAAGACCTTGTTGGTTTCCGATTGAAGGGAGAAGTGAACAGAAACGACTTCGGTGTTTCTGGAGCAGGCGGCTCTGTTGCACCAAC
>JABXIP010000047.1 GCA_013373005.1 Cytophagia bacterium
ATCGTGCTCTATTTGATCTACTCCGGGAATGAATTCTAAGCCTGCCAAAACTTCTCCCATTTTATTATCCATCTGATAAAGGAGCTTTTCTTTCTCATCATAAATCTGCTGTCCGGTGTCTACAACTATCACCCCAATGAGAAATATAAAACCAAGTGTAAGTATGGTTATCAGTGAAATACTGACTGTATAGGGCCAATTCTTTCGCTCCAGATAATTAATAATTGGAGTGAGGAGAATACCAATAAACAATGCGAATGTCAATGGTATCAGCAAGGCACTCAAGGTTTTAATAATCAGAATGGAAAGAATTGCACCAAAGAATAGAAGGGCATTCTTAATGATTTTGATGTCAGAATTAAAAGGGCTATCCATTAAATAATTTAGGTTGGCAGTTGATCGATTGAAAATACAAAAAAAAGGAAGGCCAGCATTTATGCTAAAAAATTAAGTTCAAAAGGACTTTAATATTTAGTTTTGTACCTTGATCACAAACGGAGATGCTTTTGGAATTTGAACAACCGATAGTAGAGCTGGAAGGAAAGTTGGCTGAGATGAAGCAACTGGCAGAAAGCAGCAAAGTAGATGTAACAGAAGATGTAAAATCTTTGGAGAAGAAGATTCAGAAGCTCAAAGAGGAGACTTATAAAAATCTCACTCGCTGGCAAAGAGTTCAGCTGAGCAGACACCCTGAAAGGCCATATACCCTCGATTATTTCTATAACATTACTGATGACTTTGTAGAGCTTCATGGTGACAGAACTGTGAAGGACGACAAAGCCATGGTTGGAGGTTTTGGAACCATCAATGGCCAATCAGTGATGCTCGTGGGGCAGCAGAAGGGTAGAAATACCAAGCAGCGCCAAATGAGAAACTTTGGTATGGCTAATCCAGAGGGTTATAGAAAGGCTTTAAGGCTCTTTAAAATCGCTGAGAAATTCAATAAACCTATTGTCACCCTTATTGACACTCCTGGTGCTTATCCTGGCTTTGAAGCTGAGGAAAGAGGTCAGGGAGAGGCTATTGCCCGCAACATCAAAGAGATGTTTATGCTGAAGGTACCTGTAATCTGTATCATTATAGGTGAGGGGGCTTCAGGTGGTGCTTTGGGTATCGCCATTGGCGACAAAGTGCTAATGTTGGAAAATACTTGGTACTCTGTTATTTCTCCTGAGTCTTGTTCGTCCATTCTATGGAGAAGCTGGGAGTACAAAGAGCAAGCAGCAGAAGCATTGAAGCTTACAGCAACAGATATGCAAGGTTTTGGTTTGATCGATGGCATTATCGATGAACCGCTAGGTGGTGCTCATAGAAATCCGGAATGGATGTTTGAGACACTCAAGAAGAGAATCTTGGATGAGCTTGAACCATTGATGAAAATGAGTCCTGAAGAAAGGATTAATCAAAGAATAGATAAGTTCTCCGATATGGGAGAAGTTGTAGAATAAAAACAGGGTGGCTTCGGCCACCTTTTTTATTTGCAGCACTTTCTCGAAATTAGACTTCATTCTTTCAAAATGGCTAAGACAAAATCAACCAACAGTTTCCGACCATACTTCATAGATCTTGTTGTGGTAATTGCCGGAATAAGCATTGCTTTTGCATTGGATAATTGGTCGCAAAACAATAAAGAAAGCAAGCAGGAAGAACTTTACCTTCAGGCTTTGAAGGAAGACTTAATTAGTGATCAGCAAAATCTACATATTCTTATGGACTCCTCGAAAGTCCTCATTAACAATATCAATGAGACTTTTCAACTTCTCTTTTCGAATCAATTAATTGATAGATTTGAGAACAGGCATATCATAAGCACCTATGTAGCTCCCTATTTTTCCGGGAATAATGGAACTTACAATGCCCTGATTAACTCTGGTGACTTAAAGTCTATTTCTTCCTTTGAGGTGAAAAAGGGTTTGGCAGATCACTACAATGTTTCGTATGCTGAAATCAGAAATGTAGATGAGTTTATTCGCAATCTGGTGGATAATCATTTGTACCCATATATGCTAAAGAATATCAGATTCGCGGGTAGGGAAGGTATTGCCGATGCCGCCCCGTTGCGTCAAAATGAAGCAATCAATCTGATGGGTAGTTATATGAATTTTTTAAATAGTAGGAATAAGCGCTATCAGGAGTTAAGTGCTCATTGCTCTATTTTAATAGATAAGATTGATAATCAATTGAAATGAAGTTACACATTATAGATACAGGCAATTTCAAGTTAGATGGTGGGGCCATGTTTGGAGTTGTTCCAAAGAGCCTATGGTCAAGAACAAACCCGGCCGATGAGAATAATCTCTGCACCTGGTCGATGCGTTGTTTGCTGATAGAGGATGGTGATCAGTTAATTCTGATCGATAATGGAATTGGGAATAAGCAAGACGCCAAGTTCTTCAGTCATTATTATTTGCATGGAGAAGGTTCTTTAGATGGCTCATTGAAAAAGGCAGGCTTTCACCGAAATGACATTACTGATATGTTTTTGACCCACCTACATTTCGATCATTGTGGTGGTGGTGTTGATTATGTTGGTGACAATAAAGAAAAATTGGAGCTTCATTTTCCTAATGCCAAATACTGGTCTAATCAGGAGCATTGGGTTTGGGCTACACAGCCAAATCCTAGAGAGAAAGCTTCCTTTCTAAAAGAAAATATCTTGCCCATGCAGGAGAGTGGCAATCTGCATTTCGTACCTAACAATGGCAAGTCTCCTTTCAGCCAGTTCGATATTGCTATGGCCGATGGGCATACTGATAAGCAGATGATTCCTAAGATTCATTATAAGGGTCATACAATAGTTTTTATGGCCGATTTGCTGCCATCTGTAGGGCATATTCCATTGCCTTATGTAATGGGTTATGATACAAGGCCGCTTTTGACACTCAAGGAGAAGGAAGAATTTTTAAATGAGGCGGCCGACAACAATTATGTGCTTTTCTTAGAACATGACTCAGCCAATGAGTGTTGTACCGTTAAGCATACAGAAAAAGGAGTGAGGCTCGATAAAACATTCCCCCTAAAAGAAATACTGTAAAGCATGAAAGTAGGATTGGCACTGTCTGGTGGTGGAGCAAGAGGATTTGCCCATCTGGGCGTATTAAAAGCCCTTGAAGAAGCTAAAATAAAAGTAGATATGCTTAGCGGAGCCAGTGCAGGTTCAGTTGCTGCAGCTTTTTATGCTTATGGTTATGGCCCTGAAAAGACGCTCGAAATTTTCGAAAGTACTAATATCCTCAAGCTGGTTTGGCCAGCATTTAGCTTTACAGGCCTTTTGAATATTCAAAAGACAGAATCTGTATATAAGAAGTATTTAGAAGAAGATTCTTTCGAGTCGGCTAAAACTCCACTTTACATCTCTACAACCAACCTGAATGAGGGAAAGGCAGAAATGTTCAACTCAGGGTCTTTGCGTCAGGCAATTATGGCATCGTGCTGTATTCCTTTCATTTTCGACCCGGTTAAAATCGGTGATGATCACTATGTAGATGGCGGAGTCCTCAACAACATGCCAACAGAAATTCTGAAGGAAAAGGGGTGCGATTTTATTATTGGTGTGAATGTGGCTCCAGTAGTGAAAGAGGCTCAGCTATCTGGCCCCAAAAGAATGCTTGAACGTGTTTCCGTTTTGGCTTTAAGTGCCAATGTATCTTCTAGCAGTAAACTGTGCGATGTATACATCAAACCTAATCAGCTAAGAGAATACGGTACTTTCGACTTCAAAAAGTCTAGAGAGCTATTTGATATCGGTTACGACTATACGAAGGCACTCTTAGATTCCCCCGAGAGTGAAAAGCTGGAGTTGCTTCTTAATCAACCCAAATCTGCTTAAGCTTAGTAGCTATTGGTAAGGATGTCATCCCTATCTTCTCAATGCACATTGGGATTACATCATTAAAATCCATTGAGTAGAAGTAAAAGGAAGGCAGCCCCATATTTTATATGTAGATAGGGCTTCCATTTTCAATGTTTTTTCTCAAATGCTATTCCCCTCCTTTTAGGAGTGATTTCCTAGCAAGTGCCACCTCTATGGAATTCTGACCAACGATGTTTGTACACACACTCCTCCTTGGCGAAGGAGGTTGGGAGGATTGGCTTTTCAAGTAATTGAAATATGTTGTTCTAATCCCCCTAGCCCCCTTTTCGAAAAAGGGGGAATGGCCTCTGCTAGATTTAAGAGCAACACATTCAACGTATTTCAATTGAACATTGAGTTAAATGCCTTTTTCTAGGAGATCACTTTTTAGGAGGGGTTAGGGGTGCGGTTTCCCACAATAAATAAGAGCGCTTAACAAACTCTTAACACAATTTTCTTCCATTCCCCTGAACCTTCGACCGGTTTTCATCGACTTACAAAAGAATTTTCATTAAGCCGTACGTGTATTAATGCAACTG
>JABXIP010000370.1 GCA_013373005.1 Cytophagia bacterium
GGCTTCACAATGAGTACTTCAGAAACCATCACCAGCATGGCTGCTAAAAGGCCTAGAGGATTACCAAACAGCCATTTAACTCCTCTAGCCAGCTTCCCCTCGGAGTGTTTTTTCAGATAGAAGAAAAGTGGGGAGAGTAGCAATACATAAGTGAATATATTTCCAAGGAACCATAAATGCCCTGGAGATGGCATGTATTGTAAGGGTTGGTTGTAGTAATTCATAATAATGAATACATGCAACGGTACAATGGCTATGATTCCGAAAATGAATGGCACCAATATTCTTACAAACCTTTCTTTGAGCAGCGCGAACCAGTTTCTTTTTCTCATGGCGAAGAAAACCCCCATGCCTGAAACAAAGAATAGAAGCGGAATTCTCCAGACGTTCAGCATGGTCATGGGTATCCAGAGTGAAGACATTGGTTCGTCACTCTGAATAAAGCCGATCAGCAAACCCCATGGCTGAAAAGCTATGGCTATATGGTAGATAAGCAACAGACCAATGGCTATCACGCGCAGCCAGTCTATGTCGTATCGTCTTTCTGTGAGTTTCATAATTCAGATATTTTGAGTTTTTGACAGTTTACTTGAGCATTTCGGCAATCTGTGGCCTTGTTTTCTCAATGCGCTCCATGTCTAGCTGAAGTCCCATGCCTTTCAACTGAGCAGACATGATATCATAGATACCTTTTACATCTTCGAAAGGAACCTGAGCCGACTCCAATGCAGTAGTACCATACTTGTTTCTGATGCTTTTATCGGCACCTGCATCAAGCAACATTTGCAAAATTTCAGTTCTGCAGAAAAAGGCCGCGGTAATTACTGCAGTAGAACCTTCATTGTTGGTAAGGTCTAATTCTACTCCTGCATCGAGCAATTCTTTAGCTATTTCTGTTTTGTCAAAGACAGCGGCTATCATAATAGGAGTAGAGCCACCAAATGGGTCTTTCTTATTAAGATCAGATTTGGCCGCAATGTGCTGACGAACTGCTCCTATATCTCCCGCAACAACGGCATCGGTAATGGCTATTTTAGGAGCCTTTACTGTTGCTGTTTCTGTAGAGTCTGTTGTGTTTTCCGAGCCTTTTGATTGACTACATGAATTAAGAGATAGCGCTAGTATTGTACCTATAGCGATCGTTTTTAATGTGTAAATGATTTCGAGTTTCATGACTTTTTATTTTATGGTTTTCCCCGATACCTACCGGGATGTTTTTGATACTTCAAATTTCGCATGATGCTCCCGGAGGCGGTTAATAGCGATGAAGCGGATAGTATAAAGTTTGAATCATGCTCGAAAACTATGACGCATCGATATAAATTATGATGCAGAAAGTGCGATTCTGTAAATTGAAGGCCATTCTTTGATTGTTGTTAGTTCGGTTATTATTTCTCTCTTTTGTACTGACTTTTAGAAGTACCGATGTCTAATATTTCATCTCACGACCAGATTTTTCTTGATAAGCTAAGGCAGAAGATCGAACAGAACATGTCGGCCGAGAGCTTTGGTGTTGCTGAGTTGGCGGACGAAGT
This sequence comes from Cytophagia bacterium, assembly GCA_013373005.1. Classification (GTDB taxonomy): domain Bacteria; phylum Bacteroidota; class Bacteroidia; order Cytophagales; family Cyclobacteriaceae; genus Roseivirga. The sequence goes on from JABXIP010000370.1 coordinate 1,536, forward strand.
AGGGATGAGTCGATCTAATCTGCTTCGGAAGATTAAGAAGCTAACAGGACTTTCGGTGAGTCAGCTCATTCGTGAAGTCAGGCTGGAGAATGCCATGCATTTGCTGAAGGAAGGTGGAATGAATGTTTCTGAGGTCTCCGATCATGTGGGCTTTGCCAGTACTTCCTATTTCATCAAATGTTTTAGAGAAGAGTTTGGCTATCCGCCTGGTGAGGTTTCCAAGAGAGATATAAAGGACGAGGAGAATACAGATGTCGATTCCGGGGCTCCATTCAACAATAAAACACTGATAGTAGCAGCCGTGGCCATAGTGATATTAGTGAGCGGTTTCCTTTTATTGAGACAAACTAATAATGGCAATACAAATCTTGAAAAGTCCATTGCTGTACTTCCCTTCAAAAACGACAGTGCCGATTCGTCTAATGTCTATTTGGTAAATGGGTTGATGGAATCGACCTTAAACAACCTTCAGAAGATTGGAGATTTGAGAGTGGTGAGTCGTACATCAACAGAAAAGTACCGCACTTCGCCCAAGTCGATTCCTGAAATAGCCGAAGAGCTTAATGTGAGCTACTTTGTGGAAGGCAGTGGTCAGAAGAATGGCAATAGAATCCTGCTGAACATTCAGCTCATTGAGGCATCTACCGACAGGCAATTATGGGCATCTCAGTATGAGAGAGATTCGAAGGATATTTTTCAACTCCAGCAAGAAATTGCCAGTACAATCGCTAATGAAATCAAGGCCATTATTACTCCCGCTGAGAGAGAGCAGATATCCAAGATACCTACCTCCAATCTGGTGGCGTATGACAACTACTTAAAGGGACGTAACCTTCTGGTGATGGGGGATGATGAGAAGATTACCAACTCCGTAAGGTATTTTAAGAAGGCCATTGAACTAGACGAGAATTTCTCTCAGGCATATTCGGCCTTGGCCATCAGCTATTTTTATCTCGACCTGTTTCAATCTCAAAAACTGCATACTCAAGACATAAAGGATAATGCAGATAAGGCAATGTCTATAGACTCAAATTCACCTGAGAGTTTAATGGCCATGGCTTTATATTACCAGCATTCAGGTGACTACCCAAAAGAGGTGGAGTACCTGGAAGAGGCATTGGAGCTGGCGCCCAATAATGTTGAAATCATCAACATGCTTTCAGACCTATACGCCAACTATATGCCTGACACGAATAAGTATTTGGAATATGCCCTAAGAGGAATTCAGCTCAATAGTGAAGCCTACGACTCTTTAACAACCAGTTATCTGTACCTCCACCTAAGCAATGCCTTGATTCAAAACGGCTTTGTAGATGAGGCACTTTACTACATTAATCGATCATTGGATTATAGTGATAGTAATGGATTCTCTAATTACGTAAAGGCTTTCATTCTATATGCCAAAGAAAAGGATGTCTCAGGTTTGAGAAGGAGACTCATTGTAGAGTGGCAAAAGGATTCTTCCAGATTAGATATCCTGCAGGAGATTGGAAAGGTTAACTATTTTATGGAAGACTATGACTCAGCCTATCACTACTATCGAATGTTTGTGGATATGCGTGAGGCGGCAAACTTTAGTATTTACACTTATGAGAATGACAAAATAGCTGCTGTTTTTGAAATAGCAGGCAAGGAAGAGGAAGCCAAAGGCCTTTATAAGGATTATTTGGAATATGTAGCAACCGACCAATCTGTTTATAGAGATGCTTTGTATTTAGCTTATTATGCTAAAATAGGAGAAACTGATAAGGCGATTGAACACTTACGTGAGTTTGCAAAAAATGATAATTTTCAATTTTGGTTGATACTCTTTGATAGTGATCCTTCTATGAAGTCATTAGAGAGTATACCCGAGGCTCAGCAGCTATGGAAGAAGATTCATGATAAATTCTGGAGGAATCATGATGCGCTTAGGGCTGATTTGGAAGAAAAAGGACTGATCTAAGCTCCTCAAAAAAGTAATAAGAAAGCCCATTCAAAGTTGAATGGGCTTTCTTGTTTTTATGGAATGATACTGGCTATTCCCGGTGCTTATCTATGTCCTTAAAGCTCACCATGTCCATAATTCTAGCCGAGCCTCCATCGTAAAACCCATATTGACCTTGATAGTCATTCGGGTTCTTGAAAGTACCGAAGATCATGTCATAAATTGGGAAGTCTGAATAATTGTATCCGTGGATCCCTCTGGCATGGTGAATGGCATGTTGCTCAGGTCTTTGGATAATGTATCCCAACCAAACCGGAGTTTTAATATTGGCATGCTGGAAAATGCTCAGGAAATTCAGCGATAGGATGATTACCGTAGCAGCGCTTGGTTCAACCCCAATACCCAAGGCAAAAACAAGGCTTCCCAAAAGGGTAAAACCTATCATATCCATTGGACTAAAGTAAAAGGCACTCGGAATATCGAGCTTCTCTGCACTATGGTGCATCTGATGGAAGATCTTCCAAAGTCTGTCCGACTTGTGCATCCACTTGTGCCACAAATACAGCATAAACTGGTAGAAGAATAGACCAATGGCAATTTGACCACCAAGTGATATGGCGCTTAAATCTAATAGCTGATAAGAAGCTAGAAATTCATCGGTAAAGAGGGGTAAATAAGAACTTAGATAAAAGAACACTGCAAAGGCGACCAGACCTCTGATTGTAGCATTTTTTATCCTTGGCATGTTCTTGTTTCTCGGGAAAAAGCTTTCCCAGGCAAATAACAATAAGTACATCCCAACCACTATAAGCGAGATGGGGTCTAATAAGATTTCTAATGGTGTTGGCATTTTGAGTTTTTGATTTTTACTAAACAAACTAGTTGGTACAAATATGAAAGAAACTTTTTTATCTACAAACTAGTTGGTATAAAATAAATCGACTAGTTTTAGAAATGCCTAAAGACGGATCAAAAACAAGGATGAAAATCCTTGAGATGACTACTCAACTTGTTCTGGAAAATGGATTTGCCGGAACCACTATAGATCAGATACTTGCCAAGACTCAAATTACCAAAGGAGCATTCTTTTATCATTTCAAGTCCAAATCTGACCTTGCTTATTACCTCATGCGTCACTTTGCAGATTCGGATATGAGTGTAATGAATAGAGTTTTGGCTGATACTCAGGGACATGAAAGGAACGCGCTTGAGCGCCTGATTGCCTTTGTAGACTGGTTTGTCGCTGAGTTTGAAGGTCTCAATGAGCCTTACATGTGTCTTTATGCATCATATCTTTACGAGCCTGAGCAGTTTAGCGATGACACGAAGCAAATTGTAGCAGACTCTATTTTATTGTGGAGGAAAGAATTGGAAGAACTCTTGGAGGGTGCGAAAAAGCAGGTGCCAAGTCATGTTGAGTTCGATTTAGCTTCTTTGGCCGATCACTTTACGGTTATTATGGAAGGAGCCTTTATTGTTTCAAAAGCTTTGAACGATCCGAGCTTAACTGCTCAGCATCTTTTGCATTATAAGAAGTATCTGGAACTCATTTTTAGGGTGAAATAGCCTATCGCTTACCTATGTTTAGAAAAGAAAATCTTTAGTTTTCGTTAACTCCTTCGATAAAGCCTGAATTTTTTGTAAGAATCGGACTGTTGAGAGAAACGGTTCAGTACTCGCTTCATTTCTACTTAAATATTAGCTGACTGAAGAGGTAGAGGTCATTTTTCCAAACATCAAAAGTATGCGCGCCTGGTTCTACATAATAAATATGCGGTATGTCGTGATCTTCCAGATAGTCATGAGTTCTTTTACTGAAGGTGATTAGGTTGTCCTCATCTCCGCATGATATCCAAAGGAGGTTTAGGCTTTTTACTTTTTCAGGCTCCGGCATTAACTCTTCCGGAGTTTTGGTGTTGGGTGCAGATGAAAAGCCTCCCACCCAGGCAAAAGTGTCGAGGTTACCCAGCCCGAAATTTAGCGACTGTCCTCCTCCCATTGATAATCCAGCCAAGGCTCTGTTTTCCCGATTGGAATAAACAGGAAGATTCTTCTCTACATAAGGAATTAAGTCGTTCAGTAAGTCTTTTTCAAATGTGGCAAAGGCCTCCACTTTTTCCGGATCGAACATGTTGCCTACCATTCTGTCATCTTTCATAGCTCTACCATTGGGCATGACCACTATCATAGGCGCGAGTTTGTTTTGTGCATAGAGGTTGTCCAGAATAATTTGTGGAGTACCATGCCTCAACCATTCCTTTTCATCGCCCCCAATGCCATGGAGCAAATACAAAACAGGGTATTTGTTGCTGGTTGAATAACCAGGAGGATAATAGACTATTGCCTTTCTGGTGGTGCCAACAGTTTCTGATTTATATAAGATACTGTCTATTTTTCCATGCTGAATATTGGCTTTTACAACATCGAAGCCCTGTGGTGCCTGTTTGATTTCATCCTGTGAAAATGACAGATGATAACCGAATATCAAAGCGAGTACTAAGTAGGTTAAGCGTTTCATGACTAAAATATAGAAGCTAATGAGTTAACTATCAATCAGATTCATACGAAAGGTAAAGTATTATTAGTTATCCTTATTCTGTTTTTCGGGTGGTTGAATTCACCGTAAAACAAAGCATGAGAATTGCCACGCCTTTGTGGTGTACCAGGTTGATCATATTTAACCCAAGAATCGAAAGTATACCATTACTCAGTCTACCCATTCGGCTAATTTTTACTGATTCTCTTGTTGTCCATTAATCTGGCCAAAATCAATGGGGTTACTATACATATGATACCGATAATGGTAAGGATAGTATTTCTTTCAATAAAGTTCATCAGTATTATATAGCTTCCACAAATGATAGTTAGAACTTTTGGCCACTTCTTAGTAAAGGTATGATGGTTCATGAAGATGTAACCTAATCCTATCAGGCAGAACATTGTAGTGCTTATCAGGTGGTAGATTTCATAATTGAAGTTTAGAAACCAGTTGGCAACTTTAGCCAGAAGCACTACTGAAAGGAGTATAAAGTATGCTGTGTAAAGAAACTTTTTCATAGGGTGTATATTGATTCGTTATTAAAACGAGTGGGTAGTCATATTCATCACTAAGTAGGGCCAGAACTATTTTCCATCCACCCCAGGTGAGTGTGTTTAAAGTGGTCGTTATATTTTAGACCATAGCCAAAGATTCTGTCCATACTGGCATGGCCGAAAAGAATAATGCCTGATAGTTCTATCCATTGATTCGATATATACCAGCCTAAACAAAGTATCAGAATGGCCACACCTTTATGGTGGAAGAGATTATAGGTTAGTGCCCCAAGCTTGGTGTTGACTGCATAGCCTATCATTCCAATATCTGGAGTGAGTATTAATGCCAAATACCACCACCATGCAAAGTCTGTCTGGTTGAAAAGGTAGATTGAAAGGCCAAACATGGCAAGCTCCTCTATTTTGAGAATGTTTTTCATAGCACGATCAATTTACCCCTTTCGAACTTTTTTTCTTAGCCTTTCAGCGCTCAATTAATTTCAATGCTCTATCGGGGAAATTGGAGATAATTCCGTCTACACCTATACTGATGAGTTCCTTTATAGCTGCTTCATCATCAACAGTCCATCGCCATATTTCCAGCCCATTTGCATGTACTCTGTCTACATATTCCTTGGTGAGTGGGTTTCCACCACCTGCACCAATGGCCTGAGCCTTGATCACTTTCGCGTAATCTATGGTGGATTCATCGGCCGAACCGATCAGATATAGGATGTCTATATTTTCATCCAATTGACGAACCTTTGCCAGGGCAGGGTAGAGAAATGAGAAGATGATCACCTCGTCCTTCATTTTCAGATCGGATAAAGTTTGCATTACCTGCTCTTCGGCACCGGTAACTTTTATTTCCAGACAAACCTTGATTTTACCTTTTGCCAATTGGAGTGCCTCTCTCAGTGTTGGCACTTTTTCCTCTTTAAATTCATCTCCGAACTTACCTGAATAACCTACACGCACCTGGCTAAGTTCTGCGAAGGTCAAGTCAGCAATCTTGCCTTTCATGCCATTTGATGAAGTCCGATCAACCGAGGAGTCATGGATGACCACCACCGAATCGTCTTTGGTTTTATGAATGTCTAGCTCGAAATATTCTACCCCGGCCTCGATGGCCTTTTGGAATGCCGCCAAAGTGTTTTCCGGAGCAATTCCTGAAAATCCTCTATGGGCTATTACTTTAGTTTGGCTATGCATTGTAAGGGCAGTGAGTAGGAATATATGGCAGAAAAAGATTCTTCTCATGGCTAGACATTGTATTTATAGGGAGAAAGCCGCTACAACTGGTAAAAGATTATAGGCCTAAAATAAGTAATTCTCTTCCAGGAAAACATGATGTAGGAGTTAACTAAATTTTATAAATTTATAGAAGTGGCTCTTGAAAAAGAACCATTGTCGATCACCTATTACCGCTTTAATGAAATTAGTGCAAGAAAATATTGCCCAACCGTCTGATATCATCAAGGCGTTTGAGTTCTCCCCAATGGGAATATTTTTGGTGTCTACTAATGGTGTAATTGAAAAAACTAATCACAAGTCCTCCGAAATTTTAGGTTTTTCCGAAAAGGAACTAGAAGGTAAGTCTGTTGATGATATTACTCATCCTGAAGATAAACACATTGCGCGTGATTTTATGGCTTTGGCTATTCTCGGAAAAAGTAAAGGTCTGACTGCCGAGAAGCGATATGTTCATAAATCAGGAAAAATAGTTTGGGCCAAAGTATCTACTTTTTCTGTTAGTGAAGGCGATGAGGTCAAGTACTTTATTGCACAGGTTCAAGATGTGACTGCGGTGCACGAGTCAAATGTGAAATTTCAACATTTAATGGAGAATTCGTTAGTAGGTATCTATATCCATCAGGATGGCTACTTCAAGTATGTGAATCCGCGAATGTCGGAAATTATGGGCTATTCTGAAGAGGAGCTTTTAAGCACTCCTGCCAAAGAGTTTTTGCATGAAGAAGATAAGCCTATTGCTGTTGAGATGATGCGCAAAAGGCTGGAAGGGGAGGTTGAATCTATCCAATATGAGTTAAGAGTAAAAACGAAGGATAGATCTTTTGTGTGGGTTGAGGTATTGGGTTCTACTATCATTCATGAAGGAGCAGCAGCGGTGATGGGGAATGTAAGGGATATAAGCAGTCAGAAGAATAGTGAGGCTCAGCTCAAGAAGATTAATCATGATATTGGGAAGAGAATAAGGGAGTTAAACTGTCTATACCAGCTCTCCCAGCTAAAAAATAAGAATGAGAAGGAAATAAGTAACATCCTGAGTGAATTTGTGCACCTCATCCCCCCTTCCTATCAATATCCAGAAATTACCACGGCAAGACTGACCTATCACAATGAGGTCTATACATCGAGTAAATTCAAAGAGTCGATATGGGCTCAGAGTGAAGATATTTTTGAGGATAAGGAAAAAATAGGTTCAGTAGAAGTGTTCTATAACGAAGAAAGACCTGAATTAGATGAAGGTCCGTTTTTGAAGGAGGAAAGGATCCTTATTCAGTCTATTGCTACCATGCTGGGCAGCGCTATTGCTAAGAAGAATGTACTCAGGGAAATAAAAGAGCAGAAAGAGAAATTCCAGGCTATTATTGAAAATACTAAAGAAGCTATTTATCTAATTTCTCCTGGGTTTAAGTTACTGATGTTCAATAAAATTGCCAACCAAAGGAATAATCAGGTTAATGGATATGATTTGTTTGAGGGTCAGGATTTTAATGATCTCATGAATCCTTCTACAAGAGGTGTTTTTACTAGAATGTTCAATGATGCGTTGAAAGGAAAGTATGTAACAAAGGAACTCAAGAGTCAGGGTAGGGTAGGTGATAGCTATTGGATGAGAGTGAAAATATTTCCTGTTTATAAGCCTGACGGTCAATTAATGGGAGTTTGTCTATTGTCTGAAAATATTGATGATAGCAAGAAGTCTGAACTGGAGTTGAGAGAAAGTGAAGAAAAATTCAGAAGTCTGGTAGAGCAAAATTTGATAGGTGTATACATAGTGTCTAATGGTCAAATTGCCTATGTAAATCCCGGGTTGGAGAAAATATCTGGCTATACCAAAGAGGAGCTTCTTGGAATGCCTGAGTTTTTAGAGCTTGTTCACCCTGAGGAAAGAGAAAGAATTCGGAGTATTCATAAAGCAAGGATTAATAGAGAGGGCGCTCCAAGCCAATATACTTTTCGTGCACTAAGAAAGGATGGAAGTGTTCGGCACATAGATGTTATCGCCAATATTACTACCTATAACTTCCAACCCGCTGTAATTGGTAGCATGATTGATATCACCGATAGAGTATTGGAAGAAAATAGAATTAATGAAGCGGTAATCCTGGCTCAGGAAAAGGAGAGATATCAGATAGGCATGGAACTTCATGATAATGTTCAGCAAATTTTAGTAGGCACTGGTATGTTTTTGGAAATAGCTTCAAAGAGAACCAATGACGCTAATTATTTGGAAAAGACACTCTCCAGCCTCATGCAGTACAACAAGGAGGCAATTCAGGAACTTCGAAGGCTATCTCATCAATTGGCACCTGTAATGAATTCGGATTCGCCTTTAATTGAGAAAATAGATATCCTATTGAGTAGATATGGTATTGTTGATCAACTGAATGTTGAAACTAAAATTGATAATTTCAATGTGCCACTCAGTGAAGCTGTTCAGCTTGTTGTCTATAGAATAATACAGGAACAGCTGAGTAACATAATTAAATATGCTAATGCCACTGAATTAAAAGTTAAGGTTGGTTCGTTGAATGAAACTTTAAAGCTGACAATAGAAGACAATGGTGTTGGTTTTGATATGAATCAAAAATTCAATGGAATTGGTTTTGAGAATATGAGGCGAAGAGCGCAAGCCTTGGGAGGGCAGCTTGAAATAGATGCTTCACCAGGTAATGGTTGCCGTTTATCTATAGAAGTTCCGTTGACTTAAGCTTACTTATAAAGCCTGTAAAACTTAAAGGCCTTTGGCCACTCTTCTCTCGGTTTAAAAGCAATGGCTACTTCTTTATTATCTAAGGCAGATTCTGTCAATACCACACAATCGTCAAAGTCTTTGGCTTTCTCAAACTCCTTATCATTCACCTTGCAGATAACCTTGTAGAAAGTGCTATTTACCCACTGTTGCATGTCTTCATCTTCTTGGAATTTAAGGTAGGCAGCGAGAGAGCCATGTGCCGCGGCCAATGCTGCAAAACCTTCCGGTAAATCATCTTTTAGTAGGATGTACATTTTCATTGGAAATGCATTATTCGTTAACCAAGGCTATAATCCTCAATGGCCCACCACTTCCTTTTTTGATTTTCATAGGTAGTGCAATTACTTCAAAACCAGAAGCTGGTAGTTGTTCCAAACTCGCCAGATTTTCAAACACAGGAATGTTTTCAGAGAGTAGGCTAACATGGCTTTCAAATAATGTGGATTGCCCATAATCTATACTCGGTGTGTCTATGCCAATAGCATTGATGTTCCTGTTTTTTACTATCCATTCAGCGGCTTCAGGAGACAAACCCGGAAAGTGTAATTCTTTGATTGCATCAGCACCTTTATGGTCTGTTCCCAAATACTGGATTAAATCAGGGTAGTATTTTGAGTGGCCTGTGTAAAGCAAAATAATGCTATTTTCGGGTATTTGCCCATGCTCTTTTTCCCAAGCCATGAGATCTTCTACAGAAATTAGATAATCTGGAGAATTAGCGGCCTGATCAGAGACATCTACCTTGATTGCCGAGCCTATGAGCTTTTCTAGCGGAATTTCATCTACCGATTGCCTTCCTTCAGCAAAATGAATTGGAGCATCTAAGTGGGTGCCTCCATGTTCGGCACTTTTAAAGGAATTAGCCGTGTAGTAGTAACCTTTGTCAGTGATTCCCTTGAAGGCTGTATCTAACTTAAACCCTTCTTCTGTCACCCAATAGACGGTTTCTTCTGAGTAATCATGTGAAAGATCAATGATGGTTTGAGAAGTGCTTTTATTATTAGGTTGGTTATTCTGAGCGGTGCATGAGAGGATGACCAAGGGTAAGGCTAAATAGAAATAAGCTGTTTTCATGTTTATGAAATTGAGGTGTGAAATCAGGTGTCAGAACTAAATTACCTCATTTAGGAATTATTCAAGCCTTGTAGGTAAGGATTTCTCTCTTGCTTTATGATGTCGGTTATTTAGATTATTTTGACAGTTCATAGATTATCTCCTGCATTTTCATGCCCTTTGTAAGCGCCAGTATATACCAAAAAGCCACTCGTCTTGCTCAGCAGGAAGGCCTTTCATTAGAGAGCCTTGTCCATCACGCGGAGTCCAAAGAGTTGAAAGAAGGAAGTAAATACATTCCCATTGAATTGCTTTATGATGTTTATGAGCTGGCTGATCAGCAACTGAAACCTGGTTTTGGACTACGGCAAGGCAAACAGCTAGAGTCTGATGATTATGGAACATTAGGGCTCTCATGGCGAACTTGTTGGCTGGCTAGAGAAGTGCTCGATCGTTTGGAGAGGTATATGGTTCTGGTAACGGATCATGGTAGCATAAGTATTTTTGAAGAAGGAGGATTTACCAGGTTGACTTTAGTTCGGGATGCCTTCAGGAAGGGATTAGAAATTGCTAATGAGGCCTCTTTCGTAATGATTAATCAGGTGCTAAGAGAGGTTACTGGTAAGGATATTTATCCTATAGAAGTATGCTTTAAGCATAGATCGAACGAATCTGTGGCCTTTTCAGATTATTTCAATTGCGAAGTTGTGTTCGATGCATCAGATTATGCTATTGTTTTTAAAACTGAGGAACTCAATATTCCCACAATTAAAGCCGATAGGAGCATTCAGAAGTTTCTTGATGAGCGTATGGATGAGGAGAAGAAGGGAATACATTCTAATATGGATGTTCTTTTGACTGATCTACATAAACTGATTGAGGAATCGCTTCCGAGTGGGATTCCAAGCATCATTCAGGTAGCCGAATATTTGGGAATGAGTGGAAGAACACTTAAGCGCAGACTTTCGGACAAAGGGCTAACCTTTAGAGATTACGTCCAAAAAATTCAGCGGGAGATGTCACTTCAATTGCTAAAGAGTTCTTCTCAATCTATGTCAGAAATAGCCTTTCAAACCGGGTTTTCAGAACAAAGTGCCTTTAACAGAGCATTCAAAAGGTGGATGGGACAATCACCTGTAGATTACCGCAGAAGTGCTTAAACCCCATGTTGGCCTCAAATGTCAAATCATTGGCCTTTAAGGTCAACTCATACTTAGAATAGTTGAAGAAGTTTGCTTCAGAACTAAAACGAAAGAAGCAATATGAAATCAACAACCACTTTTATGAATGTAAGATCGGTACGGATAACCGGCCTTTTATACCTGCTGGTGATCATCTGTGCAGGTTTCAGTCAAGGCTATGTAAGAGCGAGTCTTATTGTGCCTGGAGAAGCAGCTATTACAGCTACCAATATCATGCAGAACGAACTGCTATATCGCTGGGGTTTAACAGCTGATATGATCGCCTTTATTCTTGATGCTGCTATTTCCATTCTTCTCTACCAGATGCTGAAGCCTTATGGTAAAACTTTAGCTATGGTATCTTCTGCCATGAGGTTATTAGCACATCCTGCCATTGGCATGTTAAATCTTCTCAATCATTATATGGCTTTGCATGTACTGGGAGGTATAGATATTCTATCAGGGTTAGGCATTGATCAGATTGAGTCGCTTAGCCTGTTGTTCACTGATGCTCACAGGAATGGATATCTGATTGCAGGTAGTTTCTTCGGTGTTCATTGCATACTCTTAGGTTGGTTGATTATTGTATCTGATATGATCCCAAGATTTTTCGGTGTAATGATGATTGTGGCGGGAATAGGCTACCTGATGGAGACTTTTGGAGACTTTTTATTTCCCGGAAACGAAGCGTGGTTGGCACTCTTGGTCGGATTTGCCGCAGCTTTGGGAGAAGTAGGACTAACACTTTATATGTTGATTAAAGGAGCCCGAAGGTCATATGCTCAAAATATTCAAACAGCGACACTATGAAATATTATATATATAAATTCATTTATATTTTACTATTAACATATAATGGTCAATTCCATCAAACTACCAGGGCTAAAATGTCTATTGCGTACGATGAGAGCGGTTATGAGCTCAGCAATTCTGAGAAACAGTTATTAGATAGTGTATTTACGAACTCTGAAACAATACTTCGTAGCCTACTTCCAGCATTGCCAGACTCTGTTCATATCGAGGTTCAGTTTACAGAGACTAATTTAAGAGTAGTAGATGGGGTTACAGGTAGAGCAGATAAAGGAGAGCCGTTAGGGGAGTTAGTGGTAATAATCTCTACCACTTATCCTGGTGGAGTAACCGCGGCCGCCAAAGATGGTCTGGCCTCTGTTGTTTATCATGAGTTCCATCATTTATCCACTGGTTGGACAATGCAGAGTAGTCATAAAAGAAAGGGTATCATGGATGCTGTAATTAAGGAGGGATTGGCGGTTGTTTTCGCAGAGACTTATACCGGCCAAAAGCAGGAGGGTAATCAATATCCGGATGTGGTTGAGAAATGGGTAAAAGAGATTATGGATCTACCCGCTGATGCAAACTACATCCATTGGGTTTCTGGTGAACATCCTGATGGCAGAGTTTCCATAGGCTACAAGGCTGGAAAGTATATTATAGATGAGGCCATAAGAAAGTCTGGAAAAAGCATTCTTGAATTGAGTCTGTTGGAAGATGGAGTAATATTAAAGCTAGCAGGCTTTTGATACTTTCAGGTCTCCATAATATTTACAAGAACCAAGATACTTGGGCTATGAGCTAAAATACTGACGTCAGAAGAAGGAGAGTTTGCAATGAATAACTCTCCTTTATTTATCCTTTCTCCTTTCAACTCAATCATACCTTGATAAACGAAAATGAAGTTCATTCTACCATTTAGATCAAGTGCAAGGTTCTCTCCTTGGGAGAGATTGTAGCCCTTTACTTCACCCA
>JABXIP010000282.1 GCA_013373005.1 Cytophagia bacterium
TCCCCGAAACGCTGACCACCAAACTGCGCTTTACCGCCCAGAGGCTGTTGCGTTACAAGACTGTAAGAGCCGGTAGAACGCGCATGCATTTTGTCGTCAACCAAGTGGTTAAGTTTCAACATGTACATGTAACCGACCGTAACCGGACGGTCGAACTGATCACCGGTGCGGCCATCGAATAAAATCGATTGTCCGGAATCCGGTAAGTCCGCCAGTTCTAGCATGTGTTTAATTTCTTCTTCTTTCGCACCGTCGAATACGGGTGTTGCCATTGGAACACCACCTTTGAGGTTGTTCGCTAATGACATCACTTCTTCGTCAGATAAAGAGTCGAGGTCAACCGTTGCTTGATCACGATGATTGTAAACTTTACCTAAGAACTCGCGTACTTTGCCGACTTCTTGTTTGGCGCGTAGTAAATCACCGATCTTATGGCCAAGACCTTTTGCCGCCCAACCTAAGTGGGTTTCAAGGATCTGACCGATATTCATCCGTGACGGTACACCGAGTGGGTTCAATACGATATCCACTGGCTCACCGTTGGCACGATAAGGCATATCTTCAACGGGAACGATGTTAGAGATAACACCCTTGTTTCCGTGACGACCCGCCATTTTATCACCCGGCTGAATACGACGTTTAACGGCCATGTAAACTTTAACAATCTTCAGAACACCAGGTGCTAAGTCGTCACCTTGTGTGATCTTCATGCGTTTGATCTCAAGTTTCTTTTCGAACTCTTTACGTTGCTCTTCAAGATACTGAGTTAACTCTTCCAACTGTTGTTGTTTGGTTTCATCGCGTACTTGCACTTCAAGCCATTGTGGTGCTTCAAGTTCATTTAAGTACTCAGCAGTAATTTCGCTGCCCTTCTTAATGCGATTAGGACCTTTCTCAGCCGTGCCTCCTAATAATAATTGGTAAGCACGTTGATGAATGTTGCCTTCCAAAATACGGAATTGATCATTCAAGTCTTTCTTCGCCGCTGCGATTTCGCTGTTTTCGATTTCAGTAGCACGAGAATCTTTCTCTACGCCATCACGAGTGAAAACTTGAACATCGATAACCGTACCAACTGTTCCTGAAGATACGCGTAAAGAAGTATCTTTAACATCAGAGGCTTTTTCACCAAAGATTGCACGTAATAATTTTTCTTCTGGCGTTAATTGAGTTTCGCCTTTTGGCGTTACTTTACCAACTAAGATATCACCCGGTTTAACTTCTGCACCGATGTAAACGATACCCGCTTCATCTAATTTAGAAAGCGCGCTTTCACCTACGTTAGGAATATCAGCAGTGATTTCCTCTGGTCCCAACTTAGTATCACGAGCGATACAAGTGAGCTCTTGAATGTGAATACTGGTGAAACGATCTTCTTCAACGACACGCTCAGAAATAAGAATCGAGTCCTCAAAGTTGTAACCATTCCATGGCATGAACGCCACAAGAAGGTTTTGACCTAACGCCAATTCACCCAAGTCAGTGGAAGGACCGTCGGCTAATACATCGCCACGCTCAACCACATCACCCGGACTTACGATTGGGCGTTGGTTAATACAAGTATTTTGGTTTGAGCGGGTGTATTTCGTTAAGTTGTAAATATCAACACCTGCATCACCGGTAGACGTTTCATCTTCATGAACGCGAACAACGATACGTGATGCATCAACGCTATCGATAATTCCGCCACGGCGAGCTTTAACGGTAACACCCGAGTCAACTGCAACGGTACGTTCCATACCCGTACCCACTAACGGCTTCTCGGCACGCAAAGTTGGTACCGCTTGTCGTTGCATGTTTGATCCCATCAATGCACGGTTCGCATCATCATGCTCCAAGAAAGGAATCAATGAAGCCGCTACCGATACAATTTGGTTAGGAGCTACGTCCATGTAAGTCAATTCTTTTGGCTCAACCACTGGGAAGTCACCTTCGAACCTTGCTTTTACTCTATCATTCTCAAAGTCACCTTTGTCAGAGATAGGAGCATTTGCCTGAGCAATGTTGTGAGTATCTTCTTCTTCAGCAGTTAGGTAAACTACGTCTTCTGACATATTCACCTTACCACTGCTCACCTTTCTATAAGGTGTTTCAATGAAGCCCATGCTGTTCACTTTCGCATGCACACAAAGAGACGAGATCAAACCAATGTTCGGACCTTCAGGAGTCTCAATAGTACAAAGACGACCGTAGTGAGTGTAGTGAACGTCACGTACCTCGAAACCAGCTCTTTCTCTTGAAAGACCACCAGGTCCTAAGGCAGACATTCTTCTTTTGTGAGTAATCTCAGCCAATGGGTTAGTTTGATCCATAAACTGAGAAAGCTGGTTGGTTCCGAAGAATGAGTTGATTACAGAAGACAAAGTTCTCGCGTTGATCAAGTCAACAGGCTTGAAGTCTTCGTTATCACGAACGTTCATTCTTTCTTTAATGGTTCTGGCCATACGAGCCAAACCAACACCGAACTGAGCATAAAGCTGCTCACCCACTGTTCTTACCCTTCTGTTAGAAAGGTGGTCAATATCATCTACAACCGCTCTTGAGTTGATCAAACCGATCAAATACTTCACAATTGAAATGATATCTTCCGTAGTCAATACTCTTTTCTCAGAGTCGATTTCAAGGTTGAGTTTCTTGTTGATTCTATATCGACCAACCTCACCCAAATCGTATCTCTTATCAGAGAAGAACAATGACTGAATAATATCTCTTGCAGTTTGCTCATCAGGCGCCTCAGTGTTTCTCAACTGACGATAGATTTGCTCAACTGCTTCCTTTTCTGAGTTTGAATTATCTTTCTGAAGTGTATTATAGATAATGGTGTAATCAGCAATGTTAATGTCTTCTCTGTGAAGAATCACTGATTCTACATCTGCCTCGATAATCAATTCAATGTCTTCGTCTGAAAGCACTGAATCTCTTTCTAGCAACACTTCATTTCTGTGAATAGAAACTACCTCTCCAGTATCCTCATCCACGAAGTCTTCAACCCATGTTCTAAGAACTCTTGCAGCTAGTTTTCTACCAACAGCTTTTTTCAACTGAGTCTTATTGGCTTTAATCTCCTCAGAGAGGCCAAAAAGATCCAAAATGTCCTTATCTGTACCATAACCGATAGCTCTCAAAAGCGTGGTTACAGGGAACTTCTTCTTACGGTCGATGTAAGCGTACATTACGCTGTTCACATCAGTTGCAAATTCAATCCAGCTTCCTTTGAAAGGAATAATTCTGGCCGAATAAAGAGTTGTACCGTTTGTGTGTTTACTTTGAGCGAAGAACACACCAGGAGACCTGTGAAGTTGAGATACAATTACTCTTTCAGCACCATTCACTACGAATGAACCTTTTTCGGTCATGTACGGAATGTTACCTAAGAATACTTCTTGCTCAATAGTCTCGAAGTCTTCATTGTCTTCGTCATTACAAGTTAGACGAAGCTTCGCCTTCAAAGGCACTGAATAAGTCAGACCTCTATCGATACATTCTGAAACAGAATATTTCGGGGGATCGACCAAATAATCAATAAATTCTAATACGAAGTTTTCTCGTGAATCAGAGATTGGGAAGTTCTCAGAGAACACTTTAAAGAGTCCATCTTGAGTTCTTTTGTCGGCAGGGGTTTCTAATTGGAAGAAATCCTTGAACGACTTAACCTGCACATCAAGAAAATCAGGGTAATCCAATACTGATTTAATCGAAGAGAAATTTATTCTTTCTGATTGATTTGCTAGAATAGCCAAGGCCGTATAATTTTCGTTTTCAATAATTCAAATTGCATCTGAACGATGCGTGCGGGAGAAAACCCTCCCAAAGTGTGTACAAACAGGAAAAGACCCGTGATCCCGACCCCTCTTGAGGGACTGAGACCAGGGCCTGATCCTTGCCATAATTACTTATGGCTGTTCAAATTACTTAAGCTCTACTTCAGCGCCAGCTTCTTCAAGCTGCTTTTTAAGTGCTTCAGCTTCGTCTTTAGCTACTCCTTCTTTTACAGCTTTAGGAGCGCTATCTACGATTTCTTTTGCTTCTTTCAATCCTAGACCGGTCAATTCTTTCACAAGCTTAACAACTGCAAGTTTAGATGCACCAGCCGCCTTCAATACAACATCGAATGAAGATTTCTCTTCAGCTGCATCACCGTCACCACCACCAGCAGCAGGGCCAGCTACAGCTACAGCAGCAGCTGCAGGTTCGATACCATATTCGTCTTTAAGGATATCAGCAAGTTCGTTTACTTCTTTCACAGTAAGGTTTACCAACTGTTCTGCGAATGCTTTCAAATCTGCCATTTTATTAATTGTTATAAAGTTTTAAATCTTTGTTTAATAATTAGTTTTCACGTTCAGACAAAGTCTTAAGAATACCAGCCAATTTGCCACCTGAACCTTTAAGGCCAGAAATAACATTCTTAGCAGGAGATTGTAGCAAGGTAATAACCTCACCAATAAGCTCAGCCTTAGACTTAAGCTGGCTCAACATATCTAAATTCTCTTCTCCAATAAAAAGATCTGTGTCGATGGAAGCGCCTTTGAACTTTGGAGATTGTCCGCCCGATTTTTTTCTAAATTCTTTGATCAATTTTGCCGGCGCGTTAGCATCCTCACCTGAGAACATAACACCAGAAAAACCTCTTAATACTTTCTCATCGAAAGGAGCGTAGTCAGTATTCATCTGCTCCAACGCCTTAGCGATAAGTGTATTCTTTACAACCTTGTACTCGATACCTTTATCGAAGCACAGTCTTCTCAATGAGTTGGTCTGAGCAACCGACATTCCGGAAGCATCAGTGATGTAGAAGTTCATATTGGCCGAAAACTTTTCTACCAACTCGCCTATTACAACTGCTTTTTCTTCTCTAGTCATGATTATAATCCGGAAATAGAGTTTTTATCTACTTTCACACCAGGGCTTTGAGTTGTTGAAAGGTTGATACTTTTAAAGTATGTTCCTTTCGCAGATGCAGGCTTCAACTTAGAAATAGTTTGAATCACCTCATTAGCATTGTCAGCAATTTTCTCCGGAGAGAAAGAGGCTTTTCCAACACTTGTATGAATGATACCGTACTTATCTACTTTAAAGTCGATTTTACCACCTTTTACATCTTGAACTGCTTTACCCACTTCAAGAGTCACTGTACCTGCCTTAGGGTTTGGCATCAAACCTCTAGGACCGAGTACTCTACCTAAACGACCTACTTTTGCCATTACAGTCGGCATGGTGATAATCACATCGATATCAGTCCATCCACCTTCTATTTTTGCTATATAGTCGTCAAGTCCTACGTAATCCGCACCAGCGTCTTTAGCTTCTTGCTCCTTATCTGGAGTACAAAGCACCAACACTTTTACTTCTTTACCAGTACCATGTGGAAGGGCAACAACGCCTCTTACCATCTGGTCTGCTTTACGCGGATCCACACCCAATCTAATGTCAATGTCTACTGAAGCATCGAAACTTGCAGAGTTTACCTCCTTAACAATTCCGGCTGCATCAGTAAGCGCATATAATTTTGTTGGGTCATATTTACTTAAAGCCTCTTTTTGCTTTTTAGTTAACTTTCCCATGTGTTAAATCTTTAGTTTTCCCAAGGGGCTTTACCTGAAATTCTCAAACCCATACTCCTTGCTGTACCTGCAACCATTCTCATAGCTGACTCTACAGTGAAAGCATTCAAATCTGGCATTTTAACCTCAGCGATCTCCTTAACCTGATCCCATGAAACACTTCCTACTTTAGCTCTGTTAGGTTCAGCAGAACCCTTCTTCACTTTAGAAGCTTCCAATAGCATCACCGGTGCTGGAGGAGTTTTAATAACAAAGTCAAAAGACTTATCAGAATAAATAGTAATGAGAACAGGAAGAACCTGACCCATCTTATCCTGAGTACGTCCGTTGAATTGCTTACAAAACTCCATAATGTTCAGTCCCTTTGAACCCAAAGCAGGACCTACCGGAGGAGAAGGATTGGCTTGGCCACCCTTGACTTGCAACTTCAGATAACCAGAAATTTCCTTAGCCATCTTAATCTTGTTTTTCGACTTGCATGTAACTTAATTCAACGGGGGTATTTCGACCGAAGATCTTAACCATAACATTAAGCTTTCTTCTCTCTTCGAATACCTCCTCAATAGTACCCGTAAAACCACTGAAGGGACCATCCATTACTTTAATGGTCTCCCCGACTATATATGGGGTATCTAGTTGTTCGTCAAACTCATCAATCTCTTCAACCTTACCTAAGATACGGTCGACTTCGACTTGACGTAATGGAACTGGCGGTGTGGAAGCATTGCCAGCTGAATGACCTAAGAACCCTATAATACCAGGTATATTCTTAATTAAATGAACGACTTCACCGTTTGATAAATCGGCTTGAACCATGATGTAACCAGGGAACATATTTCTATCTCTAGATTTCTTCTTACCATTTCTGATTTCGAAGATTTTCTCAGACGGAATAAGCACTTGGGGAATTTGCTCAGTAAATTTCTCCTGATCAATCTCGTTTTCGAGATACTCCTTGGCTTTTCTTTCCTGGCCCGACACAGCCCTAACCATATACCACTTCAGTTCTGACATCGCTCCTTATCTTAAAGATTGTAAAACCACTCCATAATTGTATCAAAACCCAAGTCAATCAATCCGATAACTAGGGCGAAAATTAAAGAGGCCACAAGCACCAACACAGAACTACTTTGAAGCTCTGAAAGCTTAGGCCAACTTACTTTGTGTCTCATCTCATCGTATGATTCACTCACAAAGGATACTAATTTACTCATTGGTTTTACTCCTTAATTTTTGCACGGGTGGTAAGATTCGAACTCACGACCTTTGGTTTTGGAGACCACTGCTCTACCAGCTGAGCTACACCCGTGTATATAAAGACTTACAGTTAAAAAACTGACCGTCAATGCTTTACAATAATTTAGGAAGTTTTCCTTTCCGAAAAACTTTTGCACAGCCGCATGAGTGCTTACCCAAAACGGGCTGCAAATGTAGATAAATTTAATTAATGAAACAAACGCGCCTTCGAAAAATCGAAAGGCGCGTTTGATATAAATTTATCTATTGAAAGATGATTAGTCTAGGATTTCAGTAACCTGACCAGCACCTACAGTTCTACCACCTTCTCTGATAGCGAAACGAAGACCTTTCTCCAAAGCAACTTTGTTGATTAGGTTAACTTCGATAGTTACGTTATCACCTGGCATTACCATTTCGATGTCAGCAGGAAGTTTGATCTCACCAGTAACGTCAGTAGTTCTCAAGTAGAACTGAGGACGGTACTTGTTAAAGAATGGAGTGTGACGTCCACCTTCTTCTTTAGACAGAACGTAAACCTCTGCTTTGAAAAGAGCGTGAGGAGTTACAGAACCTGGCTTACAGATAATCATACCTCTCTTGATATCAGATTTCTCGATACCTCTAAGAAGAAGACCAACGTTGTCACCAGCTTCACCTCTATCCAAGATCTTACGGAACATCTCAACACCAGTTACGGTAGACTTAAGACCTTCAGCACCCATACCGATGATATCTACAGGGTCACCTGAGTTGATTACACCTCTCTCGATTCTACCAGTAGCAACAGTACCACGACCAGTAATAGAGAATACGTCTTCAACAGGCATCAAGAAGTCTTTGTCAACAAGTCTTTCTGGAAGTGGAATATACTCATCCACAGCAGCCATCAACTCTTCAATCTTACCTACCCACTTGTCATCACCATTCAATCCACCAAGAGCAGAACCTTGGATTACAGGAATGTCATCACCTGGGAATTCGTAGAATGAAAGAAGTTCTCTTACTTCCATTTCAACTAGCTCAAGAAGTTCTTCATCGTCAACCAAGTCAACTTTATTCATGAAAACAACAAGAGCAGGTACACCTACCTGACGAGCCAAAAGAATGTGCTCTCTAGTTTGAGGCATTGGACCATCTGTAGCAGCCACAACAAGGATAGCACCGTCCATTTGGGCAGCACCAGTTACCATGTTCTTAACGTAGTCAGCGTGACCTGGACAGTCAACGTGAGCATAGTGTCTGTTAGCAGTTTGGTATTCAACGTGCGAAGTATTGATAGTGATACCTCTTTCTTTCTCTTCAGGAGCATTGTCAATTGAAGAGAAGTCTCTTAGTTCAGCAAAACCAGCTTTTGCAAGAACTGTAGTAATCGCTGCTGTTAAAGTGGTCTTACCGTGGTCAACGTGACCGATAGTACCAATATTAACGTGCGGCTTGGAACGGTCAAAGGTTTCTTTAGCCATGTTTGAAAATTAGTTAATATTAACGTTTATATAATTCTAATCCAGTACCCAACACAGGTACTTCATTCAATTCTTAATAGAGCCAATGACGAGATTTGAACTCGTGACCCCTTCCTTACCAAGGAAGTACTCTACCCCTGAGCTACATCGGCTTAAATAGCTTTAGGTTCGAAGCTTCATGTTTAAAGTAACTAAACTTAAAACTCAAAACTTTGAACTCAAAGGTTTGAGCGGGTGACTGGGTTCGAACCTGCGACCTACAGCTTGGAAGGCTGTCGCTCTACCAACTGAGCTACACCCGCTTATTCAAAATCCAAAATTTCAAAACCCAAATTCCACACTTGGTTTTTGGTGCTTGATCTTTCCGATTTGATTTTGGTGGGGGGAGCAGGATTCGAACCTGCGAAGACATAAGTCAACGGATTTACAGTCCGTCCCAGTTGGCCGCTTTGGTATCCCCCCGATTCACTCTCAAAAAGAACGTTTTTCTTAGCCTCTCTCCGAAAGGGAATGCAAAATTAGACCCTTTTTTATATTATTCAAACATTTGCTTCAAAAAGATAATTCTTTTTGAACGGAGTAGTAAATAGTGCCCTGAGGCTCAGGAAACAAAGGTTTTAATAACAACAGCAACGTGCAAGAATATTCATAAAAGTCTCATCCCTTTTACAGACACCTAATTAAAATTGTTACCTATATTTGTGCGATTTAGATAGGTAGCTTTTGCTACTTTTTACCAAGCCTCTGAACAAACCTAGATTGATGTATCGCACGGAAACTGCTGCTGGAGATCAAGTCGAAATTTCATTTGAAGGAGAGCAACCTTTACTCAATGGTTCTCCAATCAATTGGTCACTTACCGAAATCGGAAACAAACGCTATTTGGTTTCCAAAGATCATAAGACATTCAAATGTGAACTATTGAAACTCGACCAAGCCAGCAAGACAATAGAAATCAAAATCAATAAGAATATTTACACCATCAGCCTCAAAGACAAAATGGATATTTTGCTTGAGAAGATGGGAATTGATATGGCAGTGGCAAGCGCTGTCAATGACCTCAAAGCTCCAATGCCTGGTCTTGTTCTAGATATCCCTGTTCAAGTTGGCCAGGAAGTTCAAAAAGGAGATCAGCTGATTATATTAGAAGCTATGAAAATGGAAAACGTGCTGAAGGCCGTTGGAGATGGCGTAGTGAAAAGCATTGAGGTGAGTAAAGGAAATAGTGTAGAAAAGAATCAAGTACTTATAAAGTTTTAAAATAGATGTCTTATAAAAGGATATTACTGAAGCTTAGTGGAGAAGCCTTAATGGGTAAGCAGAGCTATGGCATTGACCCTGATAGATTGGAGCAGTATGCTTTAGAAATTCAGAGAGTAAAAGAGCAGGGGGTTGAAATCGCCATTGTTATTGGGGGAGGAAACATTTATAGAGGTGTACAAGCCGAGGCCTCAGGAATTGACAGAGTTCAAGGCGACTACATGGGCATGCTTGCAACAGTAATTAATGCGATGGCCATTCAAAGTGCTTTAGAAAAGCATGGCATGTATACAAGGCTCATGTCTGGAATTAAAATGGAAGCCGTATGTGAACCTTTTATAAGAAGAAGAGCTGTAAGACACCTTGAAAAAGGAAGAATAGTTATTTTCGGTGCAGGAATAGGCAATCCATACTTCACAACAGACTCAACCGCTAGCTTAAGAGCTATAGAAGTTGAAGCTGACGTGGTATTGAAAGGAACCCGAGTGGATGGTGTGTATTCTGCCGATCCGGAAAAAGACCCATCGGCCGTTCGTTTCGAAAAACTTACTTTCGATGAGGTTATTCAAAATGGCTACAGCATTATGGACATGACAGCCTTTACGTTATGCCAGGAAAATAATGTGCCTATTATTGTATTTGATATGAACAAACCCGGCAACCTGGAAAGGTTGGTTATGGGAGAAGAACAAGTAGGAACTCTTATAAGCTAATAGATAATGGAAGAGATTGAGATTTATCTGGACGCTGCCCGCGAAATGATGGAAAAGGCAGTTGCCCATACCAAACTGGAACTTTCTAAAATTAGAGCAGGCAAAGCCATGCCAAGCATGCTAGATGGTCTGATGGTAGAATACTATGGCGCCCCTACCCCAATCAATCAGGTAGCATCTGTCTCTACACCAGACGCCAGAACCATTTTTGTGAAGCCTTGGGAAAAGGCCATGATTGGAGCTATTGAGAAAGCCATTATTAACAGTGATCTGGGACTTAACCCTCAGAACGATGGCGAGAACATTATTCTGAACGTTCCTCAGCTTACGGAAGAAAGAAGAGCTCAATTGGCCAGACAGGTGAAGGCTACTACCGAAGAAGGAAAGATTAGTATTCGCAATGCAAGAAAAGAAGCCAATGACGATCTTAAGAAACTCTTAAAAGATGGTGTTTCAGAAGATGCCGTTAAAGGAGCTGAAGACGATGTTCAGGGATTAACAGATAAGTTCACTAAAAAGATGGACGAACTGCATGAGCATAAGGAAAAAGAAATCATGACTGTTTAAGTCATTAGGAAAATTAACTTAAACAAAGGCGGCCAATGGTCGCCTTTGTTCTTTCATACCTTTTACCCAAAACAGTAATTCCACAACTCAGGTCAGTGAGCTTACAGTTCGATTCAAGCGCTTTTCTCCCCTCCTTGTTCTATACTAACTATGCAGCATGAAAAAGTGCCTAATGCATATATTCTCTATTTGTATAAAAAGCAATTTTTAACGTATCCATTTTTTATACATTTAATGAATAAATAGATAATAATGAAAGGAACCAATCTTGGAGAGTTTGAAGAAATAGTACTGCTGACCATAGCCGCATTGATGGAAGAAGCATACAGTGTGGCCATTTGCGATGAGATTGAAAAAGTAACCGAAAGGAAAGTAAAACTCAGTGTAGTACATGCTGTTCTGAACAGACTCGATGAAAAAGGCTATGTGAAATCGCACTTAGGAGAGCCAACTAAAGAGCGTGGTGGGCGAAGAAAGAGATTTTTCACAGTAACCCACGCTGGCAAAGTAGCGCTCACCAAGGCCAAAGAGCAGCGCGACCAGCTTTGGAGCCTTATTCCAGACTTCAACCTAAAATTTGCTTGAAGGACCTTAAAACCATACCACCCAAATGGGCCGACCGCTTTTTAGAGTGGTACTGCAAGCCTTCACTATTTGAAGATTTACAGGGCGACCTATACGAGCACTTTGACAGGCACCTGGAAGAAAAAGGCAGGCGTAAAGCTAGACTCATCTTCATCCTGAATGTGTTCAAATTCTTCAAACCCTATACAGTCAAAAAACTCAATTTTCTGAATCAAATAACTCAATTCATCATGTTCAAAAATTACTTTAAAACATCGCTCAGGAGTATAGCCAGGAACAAGCTATTCTCTGCTATTAATGTATTTGGACTGGCCGTTTCCATGTCAGTCTGTCTACTGATGATATCCATGTACACTGAGATCTCAGGATACGATCGCTTTCATAAAGATGCGGACAACCTCTATCGGGTCAATAATTATCAGCAGTATATGCAAAGGGAAAAGAATCGCTTTGCCTCCACCTCACTTTATCTAGGAAACCGGATGAAAGAAGAAGTCCCCGGCCTGGAGTCCATAACCTTACTCCGAAGAGGTGCAGGAGGTGATGCAACCGTTGGAGAAAACACCTTCCCTATTGACGCACTATATGCCGATGAAGAGTTCTTTGATGTACTCACCTTCGAGCTAATAAGAGGCAATGGAGCCACTGCACTTTTGGAGCCAAAGTCTATAGTGCTTACAGATGAAACTGCGGAAAAATTATTCAAGGATGCCGACCCGCTTGATCAAGTTCTAAAGCTTGGAGAAGAGGAATACACTGTGACAGGAGTGGTGAAAAAACCACCTTTTAACTCTCACATGAAGTTCGAAGCGCTTATTTCACTTTCCACCTACATACAACAAATGAATGCAGACCCTGAAAATACAAATTGGTCAACTTTTGGTAGCATGTGGACCAATTACATCTATTTCAGACCTGAAAGCGGCATAGACATCAAAGACATTCAGGCCAGATTGGATGTAATCTGTGCCGAAGAAAGTGAAAAAATGGAGCATACTACCATCACTACTACCCTTGAACCTATTACTGATATCATGACTGGCCCTTCAAATATTTCCAATCAAATAGGGCACAGTATGGGAAGAGAGGTATTATGGGTGTTGGGCGGCTTGTCATTCATTGTTATTCTCTCTGCCGGGTTCAATTATACCAATCTATCCATTGCCAGATCACTAAGAAGGTCTAAAGAAGTGGGTATTAGAAAGGTGGTAGGAGCTAAAAGAGGTCAGGTATTCAATCA